>JBMOHZ010000006.1:0-21310 GCA_049317585.1 Paludibacter sp. | reverse complement strand
ATGCACTTATTATTAGCAATGGTTATGATTATATGTGGTTGCTTTCGCGCACAAAAACAATGCCCGAAGACATTAAGCTACAATACTTGAAAAGGGCCACCGATTTGGGATTTGATACCGAAAAACTGATTTGGGTAAAGCAGTAATTAAGTCTATTTTTTCTCCATCATCTCCTCTGACAAAAAATGTTCAAGCTGTTCGGGTTTTACATTAGTAGTGAGCTGTCCGTTAATTGCCCACGAAATATAGCCAGTCTCTTCTGAAACAATTATGGCAATAGCGTCGGAATTTTCAGTAACTCCAAGAGCGGCTCTATGTCGTAAACCAAGTCGCTTGGGAATGGATTGATTTTTTGAAATAGGTAAAATACAGGCTGCTGCTTTTATACTTTTATTAGAAATTATCATGGCTCCATCGTGTAAAGGACTGTTTTTGAAAAAAATATTTTCAATCAATCGGGAACTAATGGTAGCATTAAGTTGTTCGCCCGATTGAGAGTAAATATCCAAATCGCTATTTCTACATATAATAATTAAGCCTCCATTGGACGACTTTGACAAACCTCTACATGCCAATACTATCTGAACCAAATAAAAGTCGGTATCTTTTGATTGACTACTTTCTGTGTTGAACATTTTTTTGATAAAATTAAACACACTCCACTTTTGATGCGAACCTATTTTGGAGAAAAATCGACGCAATTCATCCTGAAATAGCACAATCAATGCAAAAGCTCCCACACTTACAATTCTGTCCAAAATTCCACCAAGCAATTCCATTTTGAATACATAAGTAACCAATATCCAACATATTAAAAACGCCATTACGCCCAAAAATATATTAACAGCTCCTGTGCGTTTCAGCAGTTTATACAACTGATAAAGCAATACCGCTACCAGAAATATATCAAATATGTCTTTAAAAGTTATCTGAAAACCCATTTTTTTTGGTTTATAAAGTTTGTAAAGTCATAAAGTCATAAAATATCAACACATTGCCTCATAAATTGCAACAGCCTCTTTTGCTTCTTTCACATCGTGCACCCTTAATATTTTTGCTCCAGCCATAAGAGCCGCAACATGAACTGCCGTAGTACCATTCAATGCATTATCGGGTGTACAATCCAAGGTTTTGTAAATCATTGATTTACGTGACACACCAACTAACATTGGCTTTTCGAACACTTGAAACAAATCAAGATTTTTGAGTAATTCATAATTTTGTGCTGTAGTTTTGGCAAACCCAAAGCCAGGATCAATAATTATATCTTTCACGCCAAGCATATTTAATTGACTAATACGTTTATGCAAAAAACCTATCACTTCCGATACCACATTATCGTAATTACTCATAGTTTGCATGGTTTGTGGATTACCTTTCATATGCATCAACACATACGCCACGCCTAGTTCAGCAACAGTTTCGAACATATTACTATCGAGCGTACCACCACTAATATCGTTAATTATTCCCACTCCGTAATTTTTCACCACATGCTGGGCAACCGCCGACCGAAAAGTATCAACCGACAAAGGTAAATCGGGGAAATTTTTTAATATCATCTCCAAAACATCCGAAAGTCGATTTATTTCGTCGTTGGTGCTAACATCATCTGCTTGAGGCCGACTCGAATAAGCTCCAATATCCACAATATCAACTCCCTCTAATAACATTTTTTCAATAACTTTATGTGCATGCTTAGCCCCTCCTACCCTACTTCCATTGAAAAATGAATCAGGTGTAACATTCAGAATTCCCATGACCATGGGTTGATGTAAATCAATAATTCTACCAGAGTAATTTAATAGCATACGAACTCAGTTCAAAAAAAAATTATTTGCAAAAATAAGAAAAATACTGATACTACGTTATTATATGGGTAAACATTATGTTTCTATATTCAATACAAACACCTATATATGTGATTTATTGATATTTACATAATAATGGAAGCCTGATTAGATTCTAAATTTGGACTCATTAAAACAGTTTGATTCAAACAAATTTTGATTTAAATCAATTTTCATTACTTTTAAATAAAACAAAAAAGGCAATTGTATAAGTATTTGTGAAAAAAAAATGTTATTTTTGCGCTACTATTCGTACCAGCACTGCAAAATTGATAATGAAGTGATTGTTTTTGTATTCAGAAACAAACATTTAGTTGATTTAGTATTGCAATTAGGAATTACGATAAAATTGATATAAAAGATTGATAAATAAGATTATATGAAGATTAGAACATTAACTAAAATTGCTGTTTTTACGCTAGTAATAGCTGCAGTGTTTGCATTTGGCAAAAAAAACAAAGGCGCCTCATCAATTACAGGCTGGAAATATAATGACCCTGCTGGAACAGATTTCGTTGTAAAAGAAGGTTTGAAGACTCAAACACCAATGGGAATGGTTGCTATAGAAGGTGGATCGTATACAATTGGTGAAAAAGCTGAATTTGTTACACAACCACGCGACAACCGTCAACGTCGTATTACAGTAAGTTCGTTTTACATGGATCAATATGAAATTAGAAATATTGATTGGCGTGAATATTCAAACTGGATGAAAGTAGTTTTTGACAAATCGGCACCTCAACTTGTAAAAAAAGCCACTCCAAACGTAAACACATGGCGTGAGCAACTTGCTTATAATGAGCCCTATTTGCAAAACTATTTTACACACCCTTCTTTCAATAACTATCCTATAGTGGGTGTAACCTGGGAACAAGCAGTGGATTATTGCGCATGGCGTACCGACCGTGTAAATGAATTAGCTCTTATAAATGCTGGAATTATTGTAGCACCTAATTTTGCATCGCTCGAAAACATGCCCTACGATTCGATACGTTCAAGCTTTATTTTCAACACACAAAAATATCTTTTACAAAACTCGTACAACCCAACTCCAGGAGCAAAAGCACGTCGAAGAGCTAACCAATCGTCGCCTAAAGTTGATATGGCTGATGGTATTATGTTTTCGGATTACCGCCTACCTACTGAGGCCGAATGGGAATATGCAGCTTACGCCATATCTTCAGATGCCAACGACATAGTTGCCGAAGGAAAAATTTACCCTTGGGCTGGTCAGCAAACTCGTAAAACCGACCGCAAAAATATGGGTCGTATACAAGCCAACTACGTTCGAGGACGTGGTGATATGGGAACTTCGGGTATTGCAAACGACCGTGCAACAATTACCGCTCCGGTAGATGCTTATTTTCCAAATGACTTTGGGCTTTACAATATGGCTGGTAATGTTAACGAGTGGGTGTTGGACGTGTACCGCGCATCAAGTTTCGACGATATGTCGGAATATAACTCGTTTCGTGGTAATGTTTATATAAAACAAAAAGTAAGTGGAAAAGATACTTATGGCAGAGATATGTTTGAAATAGACTCGCTTGGACGAATTGCATTTGAAATCACCGAAGATTTACGTAACTTCAAAGACCCTGATCCAAATTCTAAAATTCCAACTGATACACTTGACATAAGCGATGTACTCCGCCCTGTAATAAACGAAAAATCGCGCATTTATAAAGGTGGTTCATGGAAGGACCGTGTATATTGGTTAAATCCGTCGACTCGACGCTATTTAGATCAAAGCATGTCTGCTAACGATATTGGTTTCCGTTGTGCCATGAGTATGATTGGCGACATTCCGCAAATAAAGAAAAGAAAATAAGTTACAATAAAGCACCTGTTTGAACAAAGCAGGTGCTTTTTTTATGTAAAAAATAACACGTATATCAATGAAATTTAGTAATTTTGCAAGCTAAAATCGAAAAAAAATAGATTTACAATACATCGCTCATAAATTAACATGACAAGAACAATTATTGCCACAGCATTAAAAAGCACTGATTATGGCAAAACCATCAACATTAAAGGCTGGGTACGTACGCGCAGAGGAAACAAAAACGTTAGTTTTATTGCATTAAACGATGGGTCAACCATTCATAATATACAAGTAGTTGCCGATAACGAAAAAATGGGCGAAGAATACTTGAAACCAATTACCACTGGTGCGTGTATAAGCGTAACGGGTATTTTGGTTGAATCGTTAGGAAAAGGACAATCGGTTGAAATTCAAGCTCAGGAAATACAAATTTATGGAGGTGCCGACCCCGAAACTTATCCATTGCAAAAGAAAGGACACACTTTGGAGTTTTTGCGCGAAATAGCTCACCTTCGTCCACGTACCAATACTTTTGGAGCTGTTTTACGCATTCGCCACCACATGGCTCAAGCCATTCACCGCTTTTTTCACGAGCGTGGTTTCTTTTACGTGCATACACCTATCATTACAGGTTCGGACTGCGAAGGTGCTGGACAAATGTTTCAGGTAACAACTATGAATTTGTATGATTTGAAGAAAGATGAAACAGGTTCAATTGATTACAGTCGCGATTTTTTTGGCAAACAAACAAGCTTAACTGTATCGGGACAGCTCGAAGGAGAATTAGCTGCTATGGCTTTGGGCTCCATATATACTTTTGGCCCCACTTTCCGTGCCGAAAATTCGAACACACCCCGTCACCTTGCTGAGTTTTGGATGATTGAACCCGAAGTTGCATTCAACGAAATAGCCGAAAACATGCAATTGGCACAAGACTTCATTCAATATTGCATACAATGGGCCTTGGACAATTGCAAAGAAGACCTCGACTTTTTGAGCGAAATGTACGACAAAGAATTGTATGAACGTTTGAACTTTGTGGTAAACAATGATTTTAAACGTCTGGCATATACCGAAGGTGTTGAAATTCTGAAAGCTGCAGTGGCTAAAGGTCATAAATTTGAATTCCCGGTGGATTGGGGAACCGACCTACAATCGGAACACGAACGCTATTTGGTAGAGCAACATTTTAAATGTCCGGTTATCCTAACGGATTATCCGAAAGAAATTAAGTCGTTTTACATGAAACAAAACGATGATGGTAAAACCGTTCGCGCCATGGATGTGTTATTCCCCAAAATTGGCGAAATTATTGGTGGATCGCAACGCGAAGAGGATTTTGACAAATTAAAAAGTAGGGCCGAAGAAATGGGCGTACCTACAAAAGATATTTGGTGGTATTTGGAAACTCGAAAATTTGGAACAGCGCCGCATGCTGGCTTTGGCCTTGGATTTGAACGCCTTTTACTTTTTGTAACTGGCATGGCAAATATTCGTGATGTAATTCCATTTCCACGCACACCGAACAATGCAGAGTTTTAAATTGTTGTATGTAGCTGAAAATAGCAAATCGTAAATGAATTAATCGTAAATAATATAATGAGTAACACAAACAAAACTGAAGCAGAAAACGTAGTGATTCGATTCACAGGCGATTCGGGCGACGGAATGCAGCTAACAGGAACTTTGTTTTCGAACCTGTCGGCTATTCTGGGAAACGAAATTTCCACTTTTCCTGATTTTCCATCTGAAATACGTGCTCCACAAGGTACATTAGGTGGTGTTTCGGGCTTTCAAGTAAATTTAGGCGCATCCAAAATTTATACTCCTGGCGACGATGCCGATGTGATGATTGCCATGAATCCAGCTGCATTAAAAGTAAACGCAACAGGTATCAAGAAGAATGGTGTTTTAATTATCGACACAGATTCGTTTCAGAAATCGGATTTGGATAAAGCTGGTTTTACAACCGACAATCCTTTTGAAGAGTTGAAACTTTCGGATACCATACAAATTATCCCAGCAGCACTTACTTCGTTAACCGTAGCTAGTCTCGAAGGATCTGAATTGGATAACAAATCGATACTTCGCAGTAAAAATATGTTTGCATTAGGATTGGTTTGCTGGTTATTTAATCGCCCTATTGACCAAGCCATTCATTTTTTACAAAATAAATTCAGCAAAAAACAAACTATTCTCTCTGCTAATATTAAAGTTTTGACTGATGGTTTTAACTACGGTCATAACTTACACTTAGCAGTTTCAACTTATTTGGTTGACAAATCGCACGAAGTACCTAAAGGACGATATACAAGCATAAATGGTAACAAAGCAACCGCTTGGGGCTTGATTGCTGCTGCTCAAAAAGCTGGCTTACAATTATTTTTAGGCAGTTATCCTATCACACCTGCTACCGACATAATGCAGGAATTGGCCAATCGCAAAGATATGGGCGTTAAAGTAGTACAAGCCGAAGACGAAATTGCTGGTATTACAACTGCTCTGGGAGCTTCGTTTGCTGGTTCATTAGCTGCAACAAGCACTTCGGGTCCTGGCTTAGCCCTTAAATCGGAAGCTATAGGATTGGCTGTTATGGCCGAATTGCCTATCGTAATTGTAGATGTAATGCGCGGAGGCCCTTCTACAGGACTTCCAACCAAAACCGAACAAACTGATTTACTTCAAGCGCTTTACGGTCGTAACGGTGAATCGCCTGCAGTAGTTATTGCCGCTAACACGCCTGACGATTGTTTTCATTATGCCTATATGGCGTCGAAAATTGCATTGGAACACATGACACCAGTAATTCTAATGACTGATACTTTTATTGCCAATGGTTCGTCGCTTTGGAAATTACCAAAATTAGCTGATTTACCTGCCATTACACCAAACTTTGTTAAACCAGGTATGGAAGGCATAAAAGTAACTTCGCGCGATCCTGAAACTTTGGTTCGATATTGGGCTGTACCAGGCATGGCAGGTTTTAACCAACGAAATGGTGGTTTGGAAAAAGACTTTACAACGGGAGCCATTTCAACTGACCCAATGAATCACCAAAAAATGGTAGATACGCGCCAGGCAAAAATTAATTATATAAGCAATGTAATTCCACAATTAGAACTCGAAGGCGTTGAATCGGCTGACACATTAGTTATTAGCTGGGGTTCAACTCACGGACATTTGATGACTGCCGTAAACAATTTGGTAAAAGCAGGCGAAAAAGTGGCTTTAGCTCATTTTAGTTATATTCATCCACTACCAAAAAACACCGAAGAAGTAATTAAACGTTACAAAAAAGTGTTGGTTTGCGAACTAAATAGCGGTCAATTTGCTACATATTTACGTTCGAAAGTTCCCGGTGAATACAAACAGTTCAATAAAGTACAAGGACAACCATTTAATGTGGCTGAACTAGAAGAAGCTATTCAATTAATAATTAAAAATTAATAATTAGTAATGGAAAATACGATAAAACAATATACAGCCAAAGATTTTAAAAGTGATCAATACGTTCGCTGGTGTCCGGGATGTGGCGACTATGCATTGCTCAATACGCTACAAAAAGTAATGGCCGAATTGGCTGTCGACCCAAAAGATGTTGCAACTGTTTCGGGTATTGGATGCTCATCGCGTTTACCTTATTACACTTCGGGCTATGGTTTTCATACCATTCACGGACGTGGCGCAGCTGTAGCTACAGGCGTAAAGGTAGCAAATCCAAAACTCACCGTGTGGCAAATAACTGGCGATGGTGACTGTTTGGCAATTGGTGGAAATCATTTTATTCATAGCGTTCGTCGCAATGTGGATATCAATGTTCTCTTGTTTAACAATCAAATTTACGGCTTAACCAAAGGTCAGTTTTCGCCAACTACTAAAAAAGGTTTCGTAACCAAATCGTCGCCTTTTGGCACTGTTGAACGCCCATTTCGTCCGGCAGAGCTTACAATTGGTGCTCGTGGCACATTCTTTGGCCGCGTACTGGATGTTGACTTAAAATCGTCGCATGCAACCATGATGGCTGCTGCTTCACACAAAGGCACATCGATTGTTGAGTGCTTGGTAAATTGCGTAATTTTCAACGATGGTGCTCACAGTTGGTTATCCGAAAAAGAAACACGCTACGACCGTATAATTATTTTGGAACATGGCAAACCCATGATTTTTGGCAAGAATAGCGACAAAGGATTAATAGCTGATGGATTTAACCTAAAAGTGGTAACTTTGGGCGAAAACGGAGTTACCGAGGCTGATTTATTGGTACATGATGCTAAATGCGAAGATTTTACACTTCAAATGAAATTGGCGTTAATGGAAGGTCCTGAATATCCTGTGGCAATAGGTGTAATTCGCAGTGTGGAAGCTGACACATACGATGCTGAAACAGAAAGCCAAATAGCTGATGTACAAGCTAAATCGAAAATAAAAACATTCGACGAACTGATTGATTCGTGTGAACAATGGGAAATGTAAACCATTATCACATATAAACATACTCAAAAAACCGCTTCTATTCCAGATGCGGTTTTTCCATCTATACAGTATTTTACATTTAAACTAACAGATTAAAATATGAAAAAAATAATAGTTGCCGTTGATGGCTATTCATCATGTGGTAAAAGCACTATGGCAAAAGCGTTAGCTCGTGAAACTGGCTATATTTATGTAGACACAGGCGCCATGTATCGTGCTGTATCGTTGTTTTGTATACGTAAAAATTTACTTACAAACGATACAATTGATGAAACAGGGGTTGAAGAGCAACTTGATAAAATGCATCTTGAATTCAAACTCAATAACGATGGTAAAGCCGACATGTATTTAAATGGCGAAAACGTTGAAAGTTTGATTCGTACACTCGAAGTGGCAAATGGGGCTAGCAGAATAAGCACTTTAGGCTTTGTTCGGCGCGAATTGGTCCGTCAGCAACAACTTATGGGTATGCAAAAAGGAATTGTAATGGATGGACGCGACATTGGTACTGTAGTTTTTCCACAAGCCGAATTGAAAATATTCTTAACTGCTTCGCCCGAAATACGTGCCCAACGACGTATGGACGAAATGATGGCAAAAGGCGAATCAGTAAATTATGAGGATGTTTTAGCCAACGTGAAGGAGCGAGACTTTAGAGATGTAAACCGCGCTGAAAGTCCACTCCGCAAAGCCGACGATGCCATTGAGATTGATAATTCGAAGCTCTCACCCACAGAGCAACAAGCCATTTTACGAACTTTATTTGCCGAAAAAACGTTACTTCTTTGATATTTAAATTGTAAATTGTAACTGGTTAAATAGTAAATTTATTAATGATTGAAATAGATAAAAAATCAGGCTTTTGCTTCGGAGTGGTTAATGCCATCGAAAAAGCGGAACAAGAACTCGAAAAAGGCGAAACATTATACTGCTTAGGCGATATTGTGCATAATGGTCAAGAGGTAGAACGACTAACTGCGCTGGGCATGGTTACGATTACGCACGAAGAGTTTAAAAACCTACGTAATGTAAAAGTACTGCTCAGAGCTCATGGCGAACCACCAAGCACTTATGAACTTGCCAAACAAAACAATATTACGCTGGTAGATGCTTCGTGCCCTGTAGTTCTAAAATTACAAGGCCGCATTAAAAAAGCACACGAAACAAAATCAACAGCCGACACACAAGTAGTAATTTATGGACATCATGGTCATGCTGAGGTAAATGGCCTTGTGGGACAGATAAATGGTGAGGCAATTGTTATTGAAGATGAAACCGAATTAGATAAAATTGACTTCAAAAAGAACATTTTACTATTCTCTCAAACCACAAAATCGCTTTCGGGATTCAACGATTTGGTTCAGACAGTACAAGCTAAAATGGAAAATGGAGCAAATTTACAATTTTCGGATACAATTTGTCGTCAGGTTGCAAATAGAATCCCAAATATTACTACCTTTGCACAACAAAATGACATTATTATCTTTGTTAGTGGCAAAAAAAGTTCGAATGGAAAAGTGCTTTATGAACATGCCAAGTCAATTAACGAAAACACATACATTGTTTCAGAACCAGCCGAGTTGGAAAATCTGGACATTGACTTAACAAAGAAGATTGGAATTTGTGGTGCTACATCTACTCCACGATGGCTTATGGAAGCTGTAATGGAAAAATTAAATGAAATGGGAAATATGCTTTATGGAAATTGATTGGAAAAACTTAGGCTTTGGTTACATCAAAACGGATTTTAATGTCCGTTGTAATTTTTCGAATAATTCATGGGGCGAATTAGAAGTACATGATACTGAACATATTTCGCTTCATATAGCAGCTACAGCGCTCCATTACGGACAGGAATCGTTCGAAGGATTAAAGGCATTTAAAGGTAAAGATGGCAAGGTTCGTATTTTCCGCATGCATGATAATGCTTTACGTATGCTCGATTCGAGCGAAGGCACATTGATGGCCAAAGTTCCCGTTGAAATTTTCGAAGAAGCAGTTATTAAAGCCGTTAAACTAAACGAGCGTTTTGTACCACCTTATGAGTCAGGTGCATCACTTTATATCCGTCCCGTACTTTTTGGCAGCGGACCTCAAGTAGGAGTTAAACCAGCAAATGAATATATGTTTATTGTGTTTGTAACACCTGTAGGACCCTATTTTAAAGGCGGTTTTCAGACTACTCCGTTCGTAATTATGCGCGAATATGACCGTTCAGCACCTCTCGGAATGGGCAAATATAAAGTAGGAGGCAACTATGCGGCCAGTTTAGTAGCAGGCAAACGTGCTGCTGAGCTTGGTTATTCAAACATTTTTTACTTAGATGCCAAAGAGAAAAAATATATTGATGAATGTGGCGCGGCAAATTTTTTCGGGATAAAAAACAACACCTATATTACACCAAAATCAGCATCTATTCTACCATCTATAACCAATAAAAGTTTAATGGTATTAGCTGAAGAAATTGGTTTAAAAGTGGAGGTTAGACAAGTACCAGTTGAAGAATTAAGCACTTTTGAAGAAGCCGGTGCATGCGGTACTGCCGCTGTAATAAGTCCAATAGAGCGAATAGACGATTACGACAATAAAATTACGTATCAGTTCTCGAAAGACGGCCAACCTGGCCCAATAAGTTCAAAGCTTTATCATAAGTTACAAGCTATTCAATATGGCGATGAACCTGACACACACAACTGGATAACAGTAGTTTAACAAAAACAAAAAACACTTATACAAAATATCGTATAAGTGTTTTTTTGTGGGCCCAACTGGGCTTGAACCAGTGACCCCCTGATTATGAGTCAGGTGCTACTAACCAACTGAGCTATAGGCCCCACATTTGCGCAAATTTTTGTATCTTTGCAAAGCGAGTGCAAAAGTAATAAAATTTAGCAATCTGCAAAAATAATCAAGCGCTTTTTTACGATAAATGGAAAAAAAAATAGCAATCACAACACTTATATTTGATTTTGGAGGCGTTATCATTAATTTAGACCTACCAACATGTATCCAAAATCTAAAAAAATTGGGTACCGATAATATTGAAAATTATCTGAGCAATTTTGGACAAAAGGACTTCTTCCTGAAATTTGAAAAAGGTGAAATTGGAATACCTGAATTTAGAAACGAAATACGCAAACTGACTTCCAAAACAGTTACTGACAATGAGATAGATAACGCTTGGTGCTCATTTCTATGCGAAATACCTAATGATAGATTGGAATTATTAGAAAAACTACGCTCAAAATATCGATTATTGCTTCTAAGCAATTCTAATCCATTACATGTAGATATTAGTGCATCAAAGGCACTTGAAGGAAAGGGTAAAACCATTCGTGATTATTTTGATAAGTGCTACTTCTCGTACGAAATGGGAATGGCAAAACCCGATTCTCAGATATTTGAGTCGTTATTGAAAGACGCTGGATTAGAAGCGAATGAGTGTCTTTTTTTGGACGATGGGCCTAAGAATATTGAGATTGCCCAATCACTTGGGTTGCAAACTTATTTTGTAAAACAAGGTGAAAATCTTGATTTTCTATTAAGCTTATGAAATTTTCAATCATAATTATAAACTGATGCAAATAATATATCCTAACGAGAAATTTGAACCAAAAATAGAGCTTGCAGCAACTGTAGGCTTCTTTGATGGCGTGCATGTAGGGCATCGATTCTTGATTGATGAATTAATCAAAACGGCGAATAATCAAAAACTGAAATCGGCCGTTTTCACATTCATGAAACATCCACGTAAAGTTTTACATGCTGATTTTCAACCTCTTTTACTAACAACTTCTAATGAAAAATTAGCTCAATTAGCTAAAACTGGTATTGATTATTGCATTGTGCTCGATTTTACAACTGAAATGTCCATGTTAAGTGCATCCGAATTTCTAAACCAAATACTACGCAAACAATTCAACGTGAGCACACTCCTTGTGGGGCACGATCATCGTTTTGGTCACAATCGTATGGAGAGTTACCCTGAGTACAAAATTTACGGCGAAAAGTTGGGTATGAACGTAATTCAATCTACACGATTTGCTTTGCCCGACAACACTCATATCAGTTCTTCGGATATTCGAAAATCACTTTCTGAAGGAAATATTACGTTAGCAAATAAGTTATTAAATTACAATTATTCCTTTGTAGGTAAAGTAATTGATGGCTTTAAAAACGGTCGTAAACTGGGTTTCCCTACGGCAAATTTGCAACCAATTGATTCCGAAAAACTGATTCCAACTACGGGAGTTTACGCCGTTAAAGTATTGATTCATAACATATATTATAGCGGAATGCTTAATATTGGCAATCGTCCTACACTCGAAAACGGTCATCATCGTAGCATTGAGGTAAATATTTTTGATTTTGAACAAGATATTTATAATCAAGAAATTATGCTAATATTAATAGCAAAAATTCGCGATGAGCAAAAATTTAATTCGCTCGACGAACTAATTTCTCAGTTAAAACAGGACAAGTTAAAGTCCATACAATTATTAAATTTACAACAATGAACACATTAGATATAAAGCTTAAAGAATTTGGTCGTCTATTAGAAATAATGACCGAGTTACGCGCCAAATGTCCGTGGGACAAAAAGCAAACCTTCGAAACGCTACGGACATTAACTATTGAAGAAACTTACGAACTTGCCGATGCAATTTTAAACAACGACAAACAAGAAATTCGCAAAGAACTGGGAGACATTTTGTTACACATTGTTTTTTACTCCGAAATGGGTAGCGAAACAGGCGATTTCGACATTTACGATGTTTGCAAAGGCTTGTGCGAAAAATTGATTTACCGACATCCACATATTTTTTCGGATGTGGAAGCCAACACAAGTGAAGTGGTTATGCAAAACTGGGAATCGTTGAAATTGAAAGAAAAAGGGGGCAATAAAACGGTTTTATCAGGTGTACCTAATTCATTACCAGCCTTAATAAAAGCCCACCGCATACAGGATAAAGCCCGCAGTGTTGGTTTCGACTGGGAAGAGCGTGAACAAGTTTGGGGCAAAGTGCAAGAGGAAATTGATGAATTTAAAGCTGAAGTGGCAGCCATGGACAAAGATAAAATGGAAGCTGAGTTTGGCGATTTAATGTTCAGCTTGATAAATGCAGCTCGACTTTACAATATTAATCCCGAAAACGCATTGGAACGCACCAACCGTAAGTTTATTAGTCGATTTAATTACCTGGAATCGAAGACTATAACGCAAGGACGTGATTTGAAATTAATGACACTGGCCGAAATGGATGAGATTTGGGAAGAAGCGAAAAAGGAAGCCCTCTAACCCCACTCATGGGGCATTAAAATTGATTAATGTATTTTGTTCATTATAATGAACAAAATTGATTTTAACTATTTATTTGTTCATTGTATTGAATAATAACTGTATATTTGTGGCGTTTATTAAATATAATGAATGAAATGAAGATAATTAATCGTCCAATTTATACCGAAAGGATATTACCTTTTGTAGGAAAAGGTATTATAAAAGTACTTACAGGTCAGCGTAGGGTTGGCAAAAGTTGTATTCTCCAACAATTAAAAACTGACATTCAGGCAAAAAATCCAGATGCAAATATTATTTTCATTAATTTGGAATATGAAGAATTTCGACCTATTAAGACAGAAACAGACTTGTTTGATTATTTGAAAGATAAATTTATTTCGAATAAAGATAATTATCTGTTCATAGATGAGGTTCAGGATATAGTTGGTTTCGAACATGTATTGCGTAGTTTACAATCAAAAAACACTTGCGATATATTTGTAACGGGTAGTAATGCCAAAATGTTATCAAGCGAATTGTCAACATATTTAGCTGGCCGATATATTGAATTTCATATTCATAGTTTAAATTATTCTGAGTTTTTGGTGTTTCATAAACTGCTTGATACAAATCAAAGTTTGATGTTATATCTTACTTATGGCGGGTTGCCCTATTTGTCAATGTTTTCACTTACAGATGAATATGTTTTTGAGTATTTGCGTAATGTGTATTCAACAATCCTGCTCAGAGATGTTGTTCAACGAGAAAATATACGTAATGTAGATTTTCTGGAAACATTGCTGCTGTATGTTGCAGATAATATTGGAAGTTTGTTTTCAGCCAGCAATATCAGTAAATATCTAAAGTCGCAACGTACAGAAATAAATACAAATCAAGTTATCAACTATCTTCGAATGTTGAGTAATTCCTACATTATCAATAAAGTAGGACGTGTCGATGTCAACGGTTTGAGAAAGTTTGAGATAGGTGAAAAGTATTTTTTTGAAGATATTGGTTTGCGCAATTGTCATCTTGGGTTTAGTTTACAACGCGACATTCATAAATTGATTGAGAATGCGGTATTCTTACATTTAAAAGGTTTGCAATACGAAGTTTTTGTAGGTAAAAAAGATAATTTAGAAATTGATTTTGTTGCTGTGAAACAGGGCAAACGGATATATGTTCAGGCAACTTATTTACTTGCTGACGAAAATACTCAAAAGCGGGAATTTGGAAATTTAAGCTCCATTCAAGATAATTATCCAAAGTATGTTGTTAGTTTAGACGAGTTTTATCGACAAAGTGATAATGAGGGAATTAAACATATTCATCTACGAGAATTTCTGATGAAAATGTCGCTCGATTGAACTAGTTTTAATTTCAAAACTTAATAAAAATGTTCCCCTTGTGGGATTTTGTATACTTATGCTTTACCCTGCCCATTTCGAACAAAAAATAGATTTCACTACAATTCGTCAAATCCTGAAAGATAAATGCATCAGCACATTAGGAATTGAGAAAGTAGATAACATACAATTCACTGCCGATTTTGAAGTAATTGACCGATTACTGAACCAAACCGACGAAATGCTTCGTATCCTAAGTTCGGATGGTGAGGAATTACCTATAGGCGATTTTTATGACATTCGTCCGGCCTTGGCTCGGGTACGTGTGGAAGGACTTTACTTGGACGAATTGGAAGTTTTTGGACTCTGGCGGGCTTTGGAAGCTGTTCGCAAATTAGTATCATTTTTAACAAAAAAAGAAGAAACGCCTTACCCCTATCTATCGGAATTATTGCCTGGAACCGACACTTTTCCACTCATTATCAAACGAATTGACGCACTTCTTACTAAGTTTGGCAAGCTAAAAGACAATGCATCGCCCGAATTGGCACGTATCCGTAGGGATATTCATCAAGCCGAAAACTCAGTTTCGCGTACACTCAATGCCATTCTCCGTCAAGCTCAAGCCGACGGTTATGTTGAAAAAGATGTGGCTCCCACAATGCGCGATGGCAGGTTGGTGCTTCCTGTTTCGCCCGCATTTAAACGCAAGATTAGTGGTATTGTACACGACGAGTCGGCAACGGGCAAAACAGTTTTTATTGAGCCACAACAGGTTGTAGAAGCCAACAACCGCATTCGTGAACTCGAAGCTGAGGAACGCCGCGAAATAATCCGGATTTTAGTTGAATTTACAAGTTTTCTCCGTCCGTATTTTGAAGATATAAACGAATCGCAGTTTTTTCTGGGAACAATCGATTTTTTGAGAGCAAAAGCCATTTTCGCACTTGAGATAAATGCTATAAAACCGCGCATAGATAATACTTGTCAGCTCGAATGGGTAAAAGCTGTTCATCCATTGCTTTTTTTATCGCTTAAAAAACAGAAAAAAGAAATAGTTCCGTTGGATATTGTTTTGAACGAAAAACAACGTATACTTTTAATATCGGGACCAAATGCTGGCGGAAAATCAGTTTGTTTGAAAACGGTAGTTTTATTGCAATACATGCTTCAGTGTGGCATGTTAATTCCTATACACGATAGTAGCAGAGCTGGTATTTTTGAGCGATTGTTTATTGATATAGGCGACGAACAATCCATCGAGAATGACCTTTCGACCTACAGTTCGCACTTACTCAATATGAAATTTTTTATCAAGAACAGTAATACTAAAACGCTACTATTGATTGATGAATTTGGTACGGGAACTGAACCTATGATAGGTGGTGCAATGGCGGAAGCGACCCTTGAACGGTTCAATACGAGCAAGGCTTATGGTGTAATTACAACACATTACACCAACTTAAAACTCTATGCCGATGCCACCGAAGGGATTGTAAATGGCGCTATGCTTTACGACCGACAACATTTGCAACCGCTTTTTCAATTGAGTATTGGCAATCCGGGAAGTTCGTTTGCAGTTGAAATTGCTCGTAAAATTGGATTACCTGAAGATTTAATTGCTGATGCTGCCGAAAAAGTGGGTTCCGACCGCATGGATTATGATAAACATTTGCAGGATATTGTACGCGACAAGCGTTACTGGGAAAACAAACGTCGTGATATTCGCCTGAAAGAAAAGAAATTAGAAGAAACACTGGCAAAATACGAAACCGAAATGGCTTCGATTGACAAGTTGCGCAAAGAAATTACACAAAAAGCAAAAACTGAAGCACAGGAACTATTGAGTAATACAAATGCAAAAATTGAAAACACCATTCGTCAAATAAAAGAGGCGCAGGCAGAAAAAGAAAAAACGAAGGAAGTTAGAAAAGAATTAAAAGATTTTAACCTCTCTCTAACCCTCGGAGACTCGTCCCGCATACGGGAAGGTGAGGGAAACAGTGCCCTAAATAAACTGAATGAGCATATTAAAACACCTCTTCTCAAAAAGAAAATTGTTGAGAACAAGCAATCTTCCTCTCCAATGGAGAGGGCTGGGGAGAGGTTTTTGCCAGGGTCTTTCGTACGCCTCAAAGGTCAAACAGCCACTGGAACCATTATCGAAATTCAGGATAAAAATGCAATTGTAGCATTTGGTCAAATGAAATCGACGGTAAAACTTTCGAAATTAGAAGTAATTAGTAATACACAACTGAAAAAAGAAAAGCACAAGTACGACTCAATTGCACAAAACACCAACGATGAAGTTCGTCAGCGCAAACTGACTTTTAAATCGGAAATTGATGTGCGTGGCATGCGGGTTGATGAAGCCTTACAAGCAGTTACTTATTTTATCGACGATGCCATTATGGTCGGGATGCCGTCTGTTCGCATACTTCACGGCACTGGAACAGGCGCATTGCGACAAATGATTCGCCAGTATTTAGCAACAATCCATGGAGTTGCCAATTACCGCGACGAACACGTACAGTTTGGTGGTGCTGGCATTACTGTTATTGAAATGGAATAAATTGTAAATTTTCAAACCCACTCTTCTTTCAACACTTCGCCTTTAATTCCGATAACTGCAAGTTTCAGTGGAATTTTGCGACCACTATCGGCAATAGCTTTTTGAGCCAAGCGTAGCAATCCTCCACAGCAAGGGACTTCCATAATAACCACTGTAAGTGTGTTAATTTGCGCATTTACAATCATTGCTTGTAATTTTGCCATATACACATCTTGGTTCGAATCGAGTTTTGGGCATGCTATAGCCAAGGTTTTTCCTGCTAAATAACGATTGTGAAAATCGGGAAAGCTAAAAGGAACACAATCGGCAGCTAACACTACATCAGCCGACTGGAAATAAGCCGCTTGTGGATTAAGTAAATGTAATTGTACTGGCCATTGACGTAATTGTGATACATTATTAGTAGTAGCTGGTGAAGCAGCAGCCATAGTAAATGCGGCAGCAGCAGGTTTTGGCGTTCCAAATGACATTTCACGGCTTCCAGGACAGCCACCACCACCTGCATGTTGATGAACTTCCGCAGTAGGCTTTGAAGCGCAACCAGCTTCACCATGATTATGTACTTCGGCAAAATTAACCTGAATACCTTTGGCGCGCAAATAACCCACACCTTGTTTCAGAAAATCGGTTTCGCCATGTTCCTTTAAATGTTTGAGATGAGCCAAAATGGTTTTCTCGCCTTTTGGTATCATGCGTTCAATGGTAGCAATTTCGTCGTAAGGTTCGGCTTCACGCTCTTCGAGTGTAATAGCTCCAACCGGACAGTCGCCAATACAAGCACCCAAGCCATCGCAAAAAAGTTCGCTTACCATACGCGCCTTTCCATCAATCATTTGCAAAGCACCTTCGTGACAGCCTTGCACACAAGCTTCGCAACCATTGCAAAGTTCTTCGTCTATTTTTATTATTGTTCTTTTCATTTTTGACCCCTAACCCCTGAAGGGGAATTAAGTTAGTATTGATTATTTATTAAATATTAATTTTAAGAGAATGTGTATTTAAGCCCCTTTAGGGGTTTGGGGTAGTTTTATTTAATCATCGTCAGTAACATTTTAAACTGTTCAACTGCATTTACAGCATGGCGTACATTGGCAGGCATAATTATACTTTCGCCAACATTCAACTGATAAGACTTGCCATCAATAACCACCTCTCCTACTCCATCAAGTACTTGAACTATAGCATCGAAAGGTGCAGTGTGCTCACTTAAAAACTCGCCTTTGTCAAAGGCAAAAAGCGTAACATTACCACGATCGTTGCGTATAATAATTTTACTAACTACCGATCCTTCGGCATAAGTTACTTTGTCGGTCATGCTGAATTTTTCAGCGGTTGGAAATGCTTTATTTTCCATTATTGGTGCAAATTGAAATTGACTCATATTTTTTTATTAATTTTATACCGCAAAAGTAAAGCATTAACAACAATTGAAGTGTAACAGTTGTTACACTTACGAATATAACCAGTAAAAAATGTCCGATTTAACAAAAGAGTGGAAAGAGTTTGAGAATATTGAAAATAGTTTTTTTCCTGATGATTTAATATTTTCTATAAAAAGCTATCGCAAAAAAGATATTGTTTTCCATCAAGGCGACCCTTGCGTTGCACTTTATATTGTTATGACAGGCAGTGTGAAAACAGAAATGATTACCGAAAGTGGCAATTTAATGCCTATAGAAACCATACACGCGCCTCGCCCATTAGCTCCTGCTTTTCTTTTTTCGGACCGAAACCAATTTCCGGTTGAAGTAACTGCCATAACTGCGGTTGAATTATTACGCATTCCAAAAACGGAAGTCATGCGATTAATGACTCTGAAGCCCGATTTTATGCAACAATTTATGACGCATAACGCCAACCGCACACAGTTTCTGACCCAACGCATGCAATTACTTTCTATAAAAACAATTAAAGGTAAAATTGCGCACTTATTACTCGAAAAGCACCAAAGTGATGGTTTGACACTTACACTATCGAAAAACCAAACGGAACTTGCCGAATATTTAGGTGTTGCACGACCATCGCTATCGCGCAGTTTATCCGAAATGATGGAAGAAAATATTATTAGTTGCGATAAAAACACATATAAGATATTGAATTTAAATCTTTTAAAAGAATTGCTTTTATAGTAAATTGAATTTCACCTTCACTATTTAGGCATAGTAGTAGTAACATGAAATTTGAACTTTGCTTATAGTTGCAAACAAAAACACTTGCCAGTGTAATAATTATTCGTAATTTTGCAACTTAAACAAACAAACTATCATGATTAAGAACTTATTTATTAAAAAAACACTTGCCGAGCTCGAAGCACATGCCGAAAGCAACAACACACTTAAAAGACATTTAACAGCCACCAACCTTGTTTTATTAGGCGTAGGTTGCGTTATTGGAGCTGGTATTTTTGTACTTACAGGAACAGCTGCTGCAACACATGCGGGTCCGGGAGTTGCCATTTCGTTTATAATATCGGCTTTTGGTTGTTTACTTGCCGGATTGTGTTATGCCGAGTTTGCTTCCATGATTCCCGTTTCGGGAAGTGCATATACCTATGGCTATGCCACTATGGGTGAGTTTATAGCATGGATTATAGGTTGGGATTTGATACTAGAATATTTGTTTGGAGCTGCAACAGTAGCTGTTGGCTGGTCGGGCTATGTAACTAGTTTATTACATGATTTAGGCATTGATATTCCAAAGTCTTTGAGTGAAAGCCCATTTATTTACGACAATACTGGCTTGCACTTATCCGGATCGTTTATTAATTTCCCAGCCATATTTATTGTTACGCTTATGAGCACACTGTTGGTTATAGGTATTAAGGAGTCGGCTAAATTCAACAATATAATTGTACTTATTAAAGTTACCGTCATTTTACTCTTTATTGGGTTTGGAATGTCGCATATAAACGTTGAAAACTGGACACCATTTGTGCCCGAACAAACTGCCGACGGACATTTTGGCTGGTGGGGAGTAGTTACTGCAGCTGCTGTAGTGTTTTTTGCTTACGTAGGTTTCGATGCGGTATCAACCACCTCGCAGGAGGCAATTAATCCAAAACGAGATGTACCAAAAGGAATACTTTTTTCATTATTAATATGTACCGTATTATATATATCAGTAAGTTTGGTACTAACAGGTATTGTAAACTACAAAGAATTAAATGTTTCTGCACCAATTGCATTGGCCATCGACCGCGCAGGTAGCAGTTTGATATGGCTCCGACCAATTATAAAAATTGGAGCAATTGCTGGTTTAAGCTCTGTGGTACTTGTGTTATTGTTAGGACAAACCCGCGTTTTCTTCACCATGGCTACTGATGGTTTGCTTTGGAAAAGTTTTTCGCGCACACATAGTAAATACAAAACGCCACACATTACAACCATTGTTACAGGCATTTTTGCTGCTTTGTTTGCAGGCTTTTTCCCTATTGGTTTGTTAGGCGAAATGGTATCAATTGGTACACTGCTGGCATTTGTAATTGTAAGTATAGGCATAATCATACTTCGCAAATCAGAGCCCGATGCTGTAAGATCATTTAAAACACCTTGGGTGCCTTTTGTACCGATTTTAGGGGCTGCCGTGTGCCTACTTCAAATGGTGTCGTTACCAATGGACACTTGGGTTCGACTCATAATATGGATGGTGCTCGGTTTTGTAATTTACTTTACGTACGGAATTAAACACAGTGTAGCACGAAAAAACAGAGCCAAGAATCAATAATTGATTCCTGGCTACTAGTTTTTGATTCTTACCCCCCCCTACCTGTAGCGTAAAACTTCGCACTGGACGCTCGCCGTATGGATGTAGCCTACGGTCGTTAGAAATTAAAGCTCCGCTTTAAATATTATATTTTAATATGCAAGGCAGGAGCCTTGCTACCCATAGGACGAAGCTAAAGAAGCTTCGCCCAGCAATAGCGCATTGCTCAACAAACAACGCCGAGCAGGGGCAAATTTGATA
>JBMOHZ010000005.1:0-21664 GCA_049317585.1 Paludibacter sp. | reverse complement strand
GTAATGTAATAATATCATTACCAATAATATAATGCTTGTTATTGCACCTGTTCTGCCTTCCGATAGCCATAAGTTTAGTAAAATTATTAACCCCGAAGTGTACAGAATTGTTTTAAGCCACATTCTCTTTTGATGTCTATAAGTTTGAAGTAGATAATACACAAACACCAATGATACATTCAGATGGAAATTAAATTTCATGTGTGAATTTAAATTCTTAACTCGTACAAGTCCTAACTGAGTGATTATATCGTTACTAAGTATCATTTCGCGGTTCAAATGCGCTAATAAAAAAATGCAATATAGTATTGATGCTATTATATAAGTCCAAGCAAAATATTTGAGTTTAAAATATGAATTTAATCCAATAAGACCAATAAGTCCAATTATTAAAAACGAAAGTCGCTCTTCAGTAACCTGAAAAAAATACGACATGTTTTTTTCGAATGGTAAGAATAGATATTGCAAAAGGAAATAACTTAATATTGATAAGTAAAATAGTGCGTATTTATTGCCTTTAATTCTAATGTTTTTCCATCTTTCTTCTGTAGTTATTTCAATAAGGTAAGTGAGAACCATAAGCACAAGAAGTATTCTCATACCAATATTTATAAACAATGGCAAGAGTAAAACTATTGATAATACAATTGTAAAATTTGCTTTATGAAAAAATGAAAGTGTTTTATTATTACTTAAAGCCATATAATAAATATTACATTTGAGTTGAGTGTATTATTAAGGTTCAAATACAAACATGCTTTTAAAAATCTCTGAATCATTTTCACCTAATCCAATGTAACACTTGTTATTTATAATAAATGAAATTGAATTTTCCCTTTTATCACTTTCTAGCAGTTCTCCGATTTTGAACCATCCATTTTTTTGAACATTATACTCAAGTATATCATTAAATAATACATCATCAGTCAAAGTTCCTCCGAAGTGTCTTCCAGTTGATATAAAAAAGCGATTGTTAATTGAGAATGCTGTAGCATTAATACGACCTTTTCCGGGCACTGATTTAAGTTCTTTCCAAGTGTCAGTTTTTGGAAAGTATTGCCACCAATCATTCAAACAATTTCGTCGAATACCTAAACCTACATAATAATTAATGCCGTTGTTACAACTAACAGCTCCGGTACGAGCACCACCTTCAAAGTCAGCCATTTGTTGCCAAGTTCCCAACTCGGTATCGTAACGCCATACATGACTAAACGATGTTTGTTGTGCACTCAATCCTAAAATATAAATCCATTTTTCAAATGTAAAACTTGTACATGAGTTTAATGGTGCTGTTCCAGTATAGGCGTCTTTTGGAAAATCTGAAAGTCGGGTCCAAATATTAGTTTGAGGATTGTATTGCCAAAAGTCTGAAAATATTGTTGAGTCTGAATCATATACTCCTTTTTCGGAGTTGTAACCAAAGCCAGTATACGCTATTCCATTTACTACTTCGGCTATAGCACCAACTCTATTTTTGCCTGGAAAGCTTGATTTTTTAATCCAATCATCAGTTACAGGATCAAATTGCCAACAATCAGTGCCATTTTGAGTACTGCCGTAGTTTGAGCGACCAAATACAATATAGGCTTTATTATCAATTACAAACGAACTTGCATTGGCTCTTTCGCCAATGGGTTCAGCAATTACTTTAGTTAAAACAACATGAGGGTAAGGTGAGTCCAATAATCCATTGCACGACACTAAAATAAAAAATAAAAAAACTAAAATGAAAGGTTGCTTTATTTTCATTGAAAGTAGAAAAAAAGTTTCACTTATCTATATACGCGCACCCAATCAATTTCTAATAATCCTTCGTCGGCGTTTGATTTTTGTGGAATAAATGAGTTGAAAGCCAGATACATTTCTTCGTTTGGTATGTTTCCGGTTGTTCTGTAGATTTCAATGTCATTTATCATCCAAACAAGTTCATTTTTTGCCCATTTTAGTGAGTAAATATGGTATTTTGATGGATTTAAACCACTTACGTTTACACCATCAAAAATATTTTGATAGGCATTTCCAACTCTAATTTTCTTACCGTCGAAATGGAAAATATTGATATGTGGAAGTTTTCCATCGGAACCAAGCCAAAATGCATGGTTTACATTACCTGTACACCTAATTTTAGCCATAAATACTCCACCTTTTTGTCGGAACTCAAGTGCCGATTGTAAAACATCCGATGAGTATTCATAATCTTTCATTACAAATCCTTTGGTTTGATCCCAAGCGCGGGCTGTTACCGTTTCTTTTTTGGTAACTATATTTAAACTACCATCTTTAACATGTACATTTTTACCATCATTATTTGCTTGTTTTTCGTTTGCAAATGAGTGATTGCGAATTGTTTTAGGGTTTTTATAATGAAAACCAAAATTCCAAGGTGATTTGCTTAGCGAATTCCAATTAAATTGATCTTCGAATGAAATAATTTGTTTTTTATATGCCTCGAATCTTTCTGGTTTTTCATTGATGTAGAATGAGATATCCGGATTTTTTTCGAGTTCATAATACCTTTGTTCTTGTTTATATTCTGGAGTTATTTGCCATCTATTAGTGTTCGACCAAAAAGCATTATTTTGCTTAAAATCTTTGTCTTCGATTTTTATTTGGAGATCATAGTACTCTTTTATAACATACGATTCATGGAATCTACAATATACTTTGTAATTGGTTGATTTCTCGAATAATTTATGTTTTTGTAATAATGTCGATGTGGAAATTTCTTTTTTGCTTCCAAGTTTTTCGTAGTCCGATGTGTTTTTAAACTCCAAAAATAATTTTAAATCTGAAGATTTTAGTACTTCCAAATATTGTTTTATTTTCGGAGAATTATGAAGCTTGTTGTAACGTTTTATGGTCTTAAACTCTTCAGTATCTTTGTATTTTCTATTTTGAAGCGTTTTTTTCTTTTCGATAAATGCGGCAGCTTTTACTAAATGAAAAAGTTTGTTATACTCTTCTAATTCCATCGATTTTGATACAACTTCATATCGCTTCATGGCTACTACCAACTCTTTTTCGCGTGCTTCAAGTACTTCGGCAGGAGTTATTTTACCTAATAGGTTTTTCCAGAATAGATTCATAAATATATTTACAATTTAATCATTTACTATTTACTATTTATCACTAAATGCTGACCACTAATTTAATACATTCTGCTAAGTTTCTTGCTATTAATGCTTTATAATTCTCAACGGGAATAAACATTTCTTCACGCATACGTTCAGTTTGTTTTATTAGCTCGTTGTAAAATCCATTTTCATTTAAAATAATTATTGGTTTTTTATGTTCACCAACAATGGCTGAAGCAAGTACATCGAATAATTCATCCAAAGTGCCATAACTGCCTGGTAAAATAATGAAAACGTCTGATTTTTCTTTCATTATTTCTTTGCGTTCACCCATGCTTGCTACTGATATTAATTCAGTACTTAAAGTGTTTACGCGTCCCATTCTTTCTACTGCAGTTGGAATTACACCTATTATTTGACCGTTTCTGCTTGCAGCTCCTTCCGAAACAGCCGACATTGAACCGCCAGTAGCACCACCAAAAACCAACGAATGTCCGTTTTTAGCTATCCAACAACCCAACTCAAAAGCTGTGTTTAAATAATTTTCGGCTATATGGTTGCTCGATGAGCAGTATACGGCAATATTCATTTTTTATAGTTGACAATTAACAATTGAAAGTTGAATGTGATTATTAACTGACCACTTTCAACTATCCACTTTCAATTATTTATGCATCAATCTTAGCGTATGTTGCATTTTCTTCAATAAACTGTCGACGTGGTGCTACATCATCGCCCATAAGCATTGAGAAAACGTGGTCGGCAGTGGCAGCATTTTCTATTGTTACCTGACGCAATGTGCGGTGCTCAGGATTCATAGTAGTGTCCCACAACTGTATTTCGTTCATTTCACCTAAACCTTTATAGCGTTGAGTGTGAATTGCTCCCTCATTTCCACCACCATGTTTTTCAATAAACTTCTGGCGTTGTATATCATTCCAACAATATTCTTCAATTTTTCCTTTTTTGCACAAATAGAGTGGGGGAGTGGCTATGTATAAATATCCTTGCTCAATCAACTCTTTCATGTGACGGAAGAAGAAAGTCATAATCAAAGTAGCAATGTGACTACCATCCACGTCGGCATCGGTCATGATAATGATTTTATGATAACGTAATTTTATCATATTTAGTGCCTTGCTATCGTCGGCTGTACCAATGGTTACGCCCAAAGCAGTATAAATGTTGCGTATTTCTTCACTTTCTAATACTTTATGAGGCATTGCCTTTTCAACGTTCAAAATTTTACCACGCAATGGAAGAATAGCCTGAAACTGACGGCTACGTCCTTGTTTGGCTGTTCCACCCGCAGAGTCCCCTTCGACAAGGAAAAGTTCACATTTTGCTGGATCTTTGTCGGCGCAGTCGGCCAATTTGCCTGGTAAGCCACCACCCGATAGTGGTGATTTGCGTTGAACCATTTCACGAGCCTTACGTGCCGCATGACGGGCTGTAGCAGCAAGTATTACTTTTTCAACAATTATTTTTGCTGCCTTTGGGTTTTCTTCTAAATAGTTTCCAAGTGCTTCGCTTACAGCCATTTCAACTGAACCCATTACTTCGTTGTTTCCCAATTTGGTTTTAGTTTGGCCCTCAAATTGAGGCTCTTGTACTTTAATGGATATTACAGCTGTCAAACCTTCGCGGAAGTCGTCGCCACTAATTTCTATTTTAAGTTTATCAAGCATTTTGCTATCTTCAGCATATTTTTTCAACGTACGTGTCAAACCACGACGGAAACCTGCTAAGTGCGTTCCACCTTCAATAGTATTGATGTTGTTTACGTATGAATGTATGTTTTCGTTGTAAGATGTGTTGTATGTCATTGCAATTTCGACAGGTGTACCATTTTTTTCGGTAATGATATGTATCACGCTGTCAATCAGTTTTTCACGGGCTTCGTCTATATATTCAACAAATTCTTTTAAGCCTTCGTTTGAGAAAAATAGTTCATTTTTAAATGTTCCATCTTCGTTCAATGTACGTTTGTCGGTAAGTGTAAGTGTAATTCCAGCATTCAAATAGGAAAGTTCACGTAATCGACTCGCCAAAATATCAAATTTATATACAGATTCAATAAATATACTTGAATCGGGGAGGAATGTAACTAAAGTACCATTATTTGTTGAAGTTCCAACTTCCTTTACTGGAAATTTAGGTACGCCACATTCATATTCCTGCATATAAAGTTTACCGTTACGCGATACCTCAACATGGAGTAGTGTTGAAAGTGCATTAACGCACGATACCCCTACACCGTGAAGTCCGCCAGATACTTTATAACTATCTTTGTCAAATTTACCTCCAGCGTGTAGCACTGTCATAACAACTTCGAGTGCCGATTTACCTTCTTTTTCGTGCATATCTACGGGAATACCACGACCATTATCAATAACTGTAATTGAATTATCTTCGTTAATAGTAACATTTATGGTGTCGCAATGTCCAGCTAATGCTTCATCAATTGAGTTGTCAACTACTTCGTAAACTAAATGGTGCAAACCTTTTATACCGATATCGCCAATATACATGGCCGGACGTTTACGCACTGCTTCTAAACCTTCAAGAACCTGAATACTACTAGCTCCATATTGAGAGCTATCATTCGCTTTTACTTCTTCGCTCATTTTTTATTGTAATGAATTTTATTTCAATAACTTATGTCCTTATTCCGCTAATTATTTTTTTAAATAAAATTAGAACTAACTTTTTACCGGAAAAAACATACAAATATACGATAAAAATTTGATAGTATAGTTTTTTTTTTGAAGTATAATTACAAATTTATCCTAAAATTATTACCGATATTGTTTAATTTAAAATGAAAGAATGGCTGTTGTAGAAAAAGTACGTATATTTGCAGAGTTATAGTGGTTTTGTGATGATATAATAAACCTCTATCTAGGTAGTTATATTATAATCTTATTTTGTTAAACAATTAATATATAAAGTTTTATGCAATTAGCTGTTATTTTATTTGCGTTGGGTATGCCCGAAATTATTCTTATTGCTTTGGTAGTTTTATTGCTTTTTGGAGGTAAAAAAATTCCAGAACTTATGCGTGGCATTGGTAAAGGAGTTAACGAGTTTAAAAAAGGCATGAACGATGTAGAAAAAGAAATTAATACAGTTGACGAAAAAAAGGAAGAGAAGAAATGATGATATAAAACGACAGTCAAATGTCTAATTTTTAAAGACTTATGTCGAAACACTTTATTTGTATCACTTAGGTTGGGGACGGTTTTCCCATTTTCTGACTTCTAATCTCTAACTTTATATTAATGAATTTTAGTACCGATGACAGTGAAGGACTTTCGTTTTGGGATCATCTCGAAAGTTTAAGGTGGACAATATTCAGAGTACTCATCGCACTCACACTATTTGTAATAATTTTGTTTGGTTTTAGCGATTTTTTGTTTAACCAAATAATTTTCCCACCTCTTAGTTCCGATTTTGTAATTTATCGGTTTATGTGCTATTTGTCTGAATACTTGCATTTTGCTGCATTGTGTCCAGGTGAGTTTCATATTGAACTTATCAATTTTAATTTGTCGGGGCAGTTTATGGCTCACCTATCAACAGTATTTACAGTAGCCTTTTTATTGACAATTCCTTATTTGTTTTACGAAGTTTGGCGGTTTGTGAGTCCGGCACTTTATCAGAATGAACGTAAGAATATTGGTTGGGTTTTTTTTTCATCTTCATTTCTTTTTTATTTAGGTTCGGCTGTTAGTTATTACCTTATTTTTCCACTAACAATCCGTTTTTTAGGTACTTATCAAATTTCGGAATTAGTACCCAATCATATTTCGTTGGACTCATACATGAGTACTTTATTCCTTTTGACATTTGCCATGGGAATTACTTTTGAAATGCCTATACTTGCATTTTTTCTTTCAAAACTTGGTATAATATCGCGCGAAACGTTAAAAGCAGGACGAAGTATTGCCTTTGTGATAATTTTAATTGTGTCGGCAGTAATTACTCCTACTACCGACCCATTTACTATGTTGGCAGTGGCTTTACCACTTTATATGCTTTACGAAGTGAGCATTTTGGTTTGTCGACCTAAAAAAATAGATTTTGAAAATGAGATATAATAAAAAAGGGAAACAATTTGTTTCCCTTTTTTATTATTCTTTCGGTTTTATTTTACCGATGACTTGTGTTTTCCATGCCAATTGTCAATCAATTCTTTACGATACGAGCGCTCAGCATTAAAATATTTAAATATACTTTCGGACGATAATTGTTTTTTTAGTTTTGCATAATAGTTTTTGAGTAAATGGGTTTTCTGAATTTCAATATTAATATATCTGTCATTCATTTCCAAATAATCTTCCTCGCTTCGGTTGTTTTTTTTCTGATAAAACTGCTTGAAAAAATCTTTGTTTCCTTCTACTGTTTTCCAAATTGTTTTTTCGTATTCCATGAATATAGGTTCTACTCGCTCAGCTTCTTGAGCCGTGAGATTTGCTTTTTCAACTATAAATGTCCATTTCCGATTATGTAATTCTTCAACACTAGGACGTTTGGTTTCTTGTGCCGATAATGCGCTAATAATGAACAATAAAACAATAATATTAAAACTCTTCATACTTTTATTTTTTAGAAACTTCGTTTTCAATAGGTTCTGAAAATTCAAGATTTTCAACATCATTTAATTGCGACATTACATAAAGTTCGTAATTTTCGGTTGCCGCCAGTTTATTATCATTGTATACAGTTAATGCCATTTTACCCATAAAAAATACACCCATAAACATAGCTGCCATATAAATCCATGGACGGAGTAATTTTATAGGCGAAATGGGTTTGAGTAACATTTGCGCTTCGAACTGATTTGCAAATTGTTCGAAGTAATTATCAGGTACATTAAATGGCTTCCTGTTACCTATTTCGTTTAAATTCATATTTGTTTCCATAACTTTTACTTTGACTTTAAATAACACAAATCGTTTAATTTGAGTTTAATTGAATTTGTTTTTTAACAATTGAAAAACTATTTTTCCTCATTTAAAAATCGCTCAATTTTCTTTACAGCATGGTGAAACGAGGCCTTGAGAGCTCCAACTGACGTGCCTAAAATATTTTCCATTTCTTCGTAAGTAATGTCTTCAAAATACTTCATATTAAATACCAATCGTTGTTTTTCGGGCAAAGTGAGTATCGCTTCTTGAAGTTTTTGTTCCACTTCATTGCCATCAAAATAGCTGTCGGCTTGCAAATTCTGAAAAAGTATACTTTCTTCATCATCCATCGATTGTAAGTTTTTCAACCGCTTATTGGTCAGAAAAGTTAATGACTCATTGGTAGCAATACGATAAAGCCAGGTTGAAATAAGCGATTCGCCTCTAAAATTATCAATACCATTCCATGCTTTCATAAATGTGTTTTGCATCACATCGTTTGAGTCATCATGAACTAAAACCATTTTTCGAATATGCCAGTAAATTCGTTCTTGATACATGCGAACAATGCTGCTGAATGCCAACGATTTACGTTTTGGGTCGGCAAGCATTGCAAGTAGCTCTGCATCTGTTTGATTCATGGATTTGATTTGTGGTTTTAAATAATTATTGTGTTGACTGTTTGAAATGTTAAAGGTTTAATTGATTGTCTTTTGAGCTTTTATCATACGGTCATTACCCGAAATATCTTTTCGTAAAATTACATTACTATATCCCATTTGGATTAATAATTCTACAATTTGGATACCAAAATCTTTATGTATTTCAAAAAAAAGAAAACCTCCTGTTTTTAAATTTTTAAGTCCAAAAGTAGCAATTGCTTTGTAAAAAAGTAAAGGGTCATTAGTTGGCACAAAAAGAGCTAAGTGAGGTTCATGATTGAGAACATTGGGTAATATTTCCGATTTTTCGTGCTCTGGAATATATGGTGGATTACTTACTATTACATCGTGCTGTATATCAAATTCTTGCAATGTTAATATGTCCTTTTTGTGAAATGAAATAGCGCAATTATTTAACTTTGCATTGATTGAAGCTGTTTGTAATGCTTCGTCAGAAATATCGAAAGCAGTAATGTTGCATTTTTTAAAAATACTTTTGAGTGCAATGGCTATACACCCACTGCCAGTGCCAATATCAAGCATTTGATACGAACCTGAATTTGTAAAACTTTGTTGAATCCATTCAATTAATTCTTCGGTTTCGGGACGCGGGATTAGTACGTTGTTGTTTACTTTTATTTTTATACCATAAAACTCGGTTTGGCCTATAACGTATTGAATTGGAGTTTGCTTTTTGAGAAGAGCAACATATTTTTTGAGTAAAAATGCTTGATTGTCGGAAATTTTCGTATTTTTGTTAACTAATAATTGCGCACGTGTAAAGCCTGTAATTTCAGAAAGCAATAAATTGCGTATGCTACCAATTTCGGTTTCAGGATAAATATCCTTTAATTCGGAATGTATAAATTCAATAGATTGCTGCATAGGTGCAAAGATAATAACATTTGCTATTTTATCATTTACAATTTACTATTTTTACAATTTTCGAATTCATTTATACATGGTTTTGAACGAAAAATATATGCAGCGTTGTTTGCAATTGGCAGCAATTGGTGGTGGTGATGTTTCGCCAAACCCAATGGTAGGAGCTGTATTGGTTGTTGATAATAATATTATTGGTGAAGGTTATCATAAAAAATATGGACAGCCACATGCTGAACCTAATGCAATTAAATCAGTTCAGAATGAAGAATTGCTAAAATTAGCAACTTTATATGTGAATTTGGAACCATGTTCGCATTACGGCAATACACCTCCATGTGCTGAGCTAATTGTAAGTTGCGGCATACCACGTGTGGTTATAGGTACGCTCGATCCAAATCCTAAAGTATCAGGACGTGGAGTTGAAATAATGCGAAAAGCAGGTATTGAGGTTATAGTTGGTGTTTTCGAAGATAAATGTTACGAATTAAATAAGCGTTTTTTTACTTTGCAAACGCTTAAGCGACCTTATATTTTACTGAAATGGGCGCAAACTCTCGATGGATTTATGGATACTATAAGAGAAAGTAGTGAACAATTACCACTTCAGATTTCGAACGAAATAACACGTCAGTTTACTCACAAAATTCGTTCGGAAAATCAGGCCATAATGGTAAGTACTAATACGGTAGTACTTGATAATCCATCGCTTACAGTGCGATATTGGTCGGGGAAAAATCCAATACGAATTGCATTGGATAGACAAGGCCGAATTCCAGCTTCAAGCAATTTGCTTGACGGGCAAATTCCAACTTTTATTTTTACTGAACAAGAAAAGAAAAATTCGAAAAATCTATCATTTATTAAAGTTTTATTTGATGATAATTGCTTACAAAACATACTTGCAAAACTTTGTGAAATACAAATTCATTCGGTTTTAGTTGAAGGTGGAGCGAAATTATTAAGAAGTTTTATAGCATCGGGTTTGTGGGATGAAGCACAAATTGAAATTTCGGAATTGAAGATAAAAAATGGTATTGAGGCGCCAATAATATCATTAATTCCCGAGAGCTCGAAGATAGTTGCCGGACACAGACTTTTAAAATATATCAATCCAAAAAAGTAAATTCAACTAAGTATGAATAGCATTATTACAATTGCCATTATCGTACTTTATGTATATACTTTAGTGACAACTATTTCGGTATTGTTGCTTGAGAATCGTAATCCGGCCAAATCATTGTCGTGGGTGCTAATGTTGCTATTTTTGCCAGTTCTAGGTTTATTGTTTTACCTTATTTTTGGTCAAAACCTACGTAAACAAAAAATTATTTCTAAAAAAACTTTTCGGGCTTCCACTGTTTATTCTTCTCACGAAAAAGATGTTTTGAATGAGGATTTACTTGGTGAAAATACAAGTAATCTAGTTCGTTTATTATACAAAAATAGCGACGCATATACTTTTCCGAATAATAAAATTGATATTTTGTCGGACGGAAAGAGTACCTTCGATGCCATGTTTACAGCCATTCGGAATGCAAAATCGCATATTCATATTGAGTTTTTTATTTTTGGAAATGATAAAATTTCGAATCGTTTACGGGTGTTGTTAATACGCAAAGCTAGTCAGGGTGTGCGTGTGCGCATGATTTACGATTATTGGGGAAGTTTTTTTCTGTCGCGTTTGTATTTGCAGTCGCTCCGCGATGCGGGAGTTTACTTACACCCTTTTTTGCCTTTTCGCTTGCGACTTGGACGAAGTAAAATAAATTACCGAAATCATCGGAAATTATTAATTGTAGATGGTGAAATTGGTTTCACCGGTGGGTTGAATGTAGCCGATAGGTATATTTTTGGAAATAGTTTGGGACGTTGGCGCGATACCTTTGTCCGATTCGAAGGCTCGGTAGTACATGGATTGCAACAATTGTTTTTGGCCGATTGGTATTTTGTTGAACGCAAATTGATTACTGATAAAAAATACTACCCCACACCAGCTTCGTTTGGAAATAATCAGGTGCAGATTGTAAATAGTGGTCCTGATACTGAATGGGAAGCTATTATGCAAGGAATTTCTTCGGCAATTATGTCGGCTACCAAGTACATTTATATACATACACCTTATTTTATTCCAAATGAAGTTATAAATAGCTGTATACAAATGGCTGCTATGAGTGGTGTTGATGTGCGGTTGATGATACCTACTCATTCCGATTCACTATTATCTGATTATTGTACTTCGAGTTATCTGGGGCATGTTCTCGAAGCAGGAGTTCGAGTATTTAGGTATAAAAAAGGATTTTTACATAGCAAAGCCATTGTAATTGATACTAATATTTCAGTTGTAGGATCGGCAAATTTGGATGAACGAAGTTTTAATCAGAATTTTGAGGCCAACGCTTTTATATATGATGTTGAAACGGCACAACATTTAAGAGAGCTTTTCGAACGCGATATGAAAAATTCTGAAGAAATTACTTTTGAGATGTGGAATAGCCGAAATCGCCGCCAAAAACTCAAAGAGTCCTTCGCCCGCCTATTTAGTCCTCTTATGTAAGTTATAGAAAATGAGAGATTTAAGTCGAGATGTTACAATGTTGTTACATTTTTAAAAAATGATTGTATTACCATTATTTTTTATAATTTTGCAACGCATAATTGTAATATGTAATACAATATAATTACAAAACTGTTACAATCTTTGTATTGAGTTGTACATAAGGTTTTCAAAAAAAAAATTGATTAATAACAATATAATAAAACAAACACAATGAACAGTCTTTTTAGCGCTTTAACACCAAAGGAGCCCAAATTTTTTCCAATTTTAAAAGAAATGTCAATGGTGCTTATTAAAGCATCCGAAATTATGATTGAGTTTTTACAAAACTACGATCACGAAACTGCCAACGATTATTTTGTGCGTATCAAAGCAGAAGAGAAAAAAGGAGATACATTATCAAATAAAGTATTTGATGAGTTGAATTCTACATTTATCACTCCATTCGACAGGGAAGATATTCACAATTTGGCAAATAGAATGGACGATGTGACTGACATTTTGAATAGTTGTGCAAAGAAAATTGTATTGTACAACCCAAAACAAATGCCAGCAAGTGCCATTGAATTGGCAATGGTAATAAATAAATGTGCTAAAACTATTAGTTTGGCTGTTGAGGAATTGAATATCCTTAAAAAAACATCGAAAGATATCAAAGTGTTTTGTATTGAATTACATGATTTAGAGCATGATGCAGACGATATCTACGAAAAATTCTTGATTGAATTGTTCGAAAACGAAAAAGATGCTATCGAGGTAATTAAGTTAAAGGAAATTATGTCGCAGCTTGAAAAAACAACCGATGTAGCTGAGTATGTGGGTAAAATTATCCAAACAATTATTGTAAAATACGCATAATCAACTTATTACTAATATAATGATACTATTAATAACGGTTATTGCGTTAGCATTAATTTTTGACTTTATCAACGGTTTTCACGATGCTGCAAATTCTATTGCTACCATTGTGTCAACTAAGGTGCTAACTCCATTTAAAGCAGTAATTTGGGCTGCATTTTTTAATTTTGTTGCATTTTTTATTGCTAAATATGTTATTGGTGAATTTGGTATTGCTAATACTGTATCGAAAGCTGTAATTGAGCAATATGTTACGCTACCAGTCATTTTTTCGGGTATTTTGGCTGCAATAATGTGGAACTTGTTAACTTGGTGGCTGGGAATTCCTTCGTCATCGTCACATACGTTAATAGGTGGTTTTGCAGGTTCAGCTATTATGAGCACTATGATGGCAAATGGTTTTGAAACATCTGGTTTTGAATCTATTAAAGGAGATGTAATTATTAAAATTGCTTCGTTTATAGTTTTGGCACCACTTATTGGTATGCTCGTTTCTTCGCTATTAACAATTGCTATTTTACATATATGCAAAAAAGCAAATCCCCATAAAGCAAATATATGGTTCAAACAATTACAGCTTGTGTCCTCTGGCCTTTTTAGTATTGGTCATGGTTTGAACGACTCGCAAAAAGTAATGGGAATTATTGCAGCTGCACTTATTGCAGCTCATCCACTTGGAATCGATATGGGAATTGAATCGATTAAAGAATTGCCAAACTGGGTGGCATTCTCCTGTTTTACAGTTATTTCTTTAGGAACCATGTCGGGCGGTTGGAAAATTGTAAAAACTATGGGTTCACGTATAACCAAAGTAACGCCACTCGAAGGTGTGGCTGCCGAAACAGCTGGTGCTTTAACACTTTATTTGACTGAATTACTGAAAATTCCAGTAAGTACAACTCATACTATAACAGGTGCAATTATTGGTGTAGGAGCTGTAAAACGCTTTTCGGCAGTACGTTGGGGAGTTACAAAAAGTTTATTAGTGGCTTGGATATTGACAATTCCTGTAAGTGCTGTTTTAGCAGGTTTAATCTACTTTTTGATTGGATCACATTTACTGTAGAAGCTATAATTAATTAATAAATGGGCTGATTCAAATATGAATCAGCCCATTTATTTTTTATTCCAATTCTAAATGATTAGCTTCAATTTTACCATTCATAAATATGGAGGCTGAAGAAGCAAATTTCTCGACCGATTCGGTTGTAAAGTAGGTTAAAGTGCCATTTTTAGAACATTTATCAGCCATCTCGGTGTGTCGTTTTAAATAGTCGGCTAAACTAATGGCAACTAGTTCGCCTTGCGATACCACCTGAATATTTTTGGGTAAATATTGTTTAATTTTGTCCATCAACAATGGATAATGGGTACATCCCAAAATGAGTGTGTCAATTTCAGAATCAGCCACCAAAATGTTTTGTAAATGTTTTTTTACAAAAAAATCAGCGCCAACTCCATAGTGTTCGTTGTTTTCAATAAGTGGAACCCAAAGTGGACATGCCTCAGAACTTACTTTAATGTTAGGATAGAGTTTTTTTATTTCGAGTGGATATGAATTTGATTGTACTGTGCCGGCAGTAGCAAGTAAGCCCACATGACCCGATTTGGTTATAGTATTAATAACTTCCACCGTTGGTCTGATAACTCCTAATACTCGTCTTTCAGGGTCAATAAGTGGCAAATCGCGCTGTTGAATACTGCGTAGCGCTTTGGCCGAAGCTGTGTTACAAGCTAAAATGACCAACTGGCAACCCATTTCGAATAATTTAGTAACACATTGAAGTGTATATTTGTAAACCACATCAAATGAACGTGTTCCATAAGGTGTACGTGCATTATCGCCCAAGTAAATATAATCGTATTCCGGCAGTTGTTTTTTAATTTCGTTTAAAATTGTCAAACCACCATAGCCCGAATCGAAAATGCCGATAGAACCATAATTTTCAATAGTAACTATTTTGTCGTTCATAATTTTGAAAGCTATTTTGTAAGTCTTTGCTCTTGGTTCTTTTGTCTGAATTAATCCATCATTTGTCCTGAGTTATCACTCATTTGAATCATCCGGTCGTATTCAGCAGGCGATAAATCCATAAAATAGAAGTGATGTGGATTCATTACAGTACTTCTTAAGTGTACTTCGTAATGTAAATGAGGACCGGTAGATTTTCCTGTGTTTCCTACTTCACCAATCACTTCGCCACGTTTTACTTTTTGTCCGTTTCGTACATTTATTTTACTCATGTGGCCGTACAAAGTAAGATATCCAAATCCGTGGTTAATTTGCACACAATTACCATAACCTTGTTGCCAGCCAGTTGCTACAACTGTACCTTTACCAGTTGCAAAAATATCTGTGCCAGTAGCAGCCGCAAAGTCCATTCCGGCATGAAAGCGTCGAGTGCGATACACAGGATCAATTCTCCATCCGTATCCCGATGCCATTTTTTTTAGGTCTTTATTCATAACTGGCTGAATGGCAGGAATGCATTCAAGCATTTCTTCCTTGCTTTTAGCCAATTTTACCAAATCGTCGTACGAGCGCGATTGAATATATATTTGCTTGCGAATTTCATCCATTTTTTTCGAAGTAGTAGCTACAACCTCCGAATTTGTCATATCCAATAATTGTTCGTAATACTCGGTGTTGGCAATTGTTGCTTTTCGCACTTCGAGGGGAATGGGTTCAGCCTGAAAAATAACCCGATATAAATTATCGTCGCGCTGTTGTAAATCCGACATTACTTCCTGTGCATCATCCAATTGCCTTTGTAGAACTTTATATTGTGCTTGCATTCTGTTTTTTTCCAAACCCATTTGTTTAGCTTCGGGTGAATCGAAAGTGGATACAAATACAAAAAAGAACAACGCTCCCAACGATATACCTGAAAATAAATGAATCATCACTTGCTTTAATTTGGTTGCAAGTGACTGAATGATTGGTTCATAATTCAGTGTATCGTGATTGAAATGAAACTTAATTTTTTTTGCCATGAATGAAAATACAATCTTTTTTTGATTTCAAATCTGTATAAATATTCGAATTTGAAAAAATTGAATCGTTTTTTAGTTTTATTTATGCTACAAAGCTAAACTTTTAATGTCAGTTTTGATGCAAAAGTAAGAAATTTGAAGTACTTTTGCAGTCTTTTAACTCGAATATTACAGATATAATATGACTTCACAAGAAATTCGTCAATCTTTTCTCGATTTTTTTGCATCAAAAGATCACAAAATCGTTTCGTCGGCACCCATGGTAATCAAAGATGATCCAACTTTGATGTTTACCAATGCCGGAATGAATCAGTTTAAAAATATTATTTTGGGTAATGACCCCATAAAATATGCTCGTGTAGCCGATTCGCAAAAATGTTTGCGCGTGAGCGGAAAACACAACGACTTGGAAGAAGTGGGTCATGATACCTATCACCACACCATGTTCGAAATGCTAGGCAACTGGTCTTTTGGCGATTATTTCAAGAAAGAAGCTATTGAATGGGCATGGGAATACCTTACTGAGGTGTTGAAGTTAGATAAAGACCGTTTGTATGTAACTGTTTTTGAAGGTTATGCTCCCGAAGGATTGGAACGTGACGATGAAGCTGCTACTATTTGGGAACAATTCCTGCCTAAAGACCGTATTATAAACGGCAATAAAAAAGATAATTTTTGGGAAATGGGTGATACGGGTCCTTGTGGTCCATGTTCGGAAATACATATTGACATTCGAAATAACGATGACCGTGCAAAGATAGACGGTTTGACATTGGTGAATGGAAGTCACCCACAAGTGATTGAAATTTGGAACAATGTATTTATGCAATATAACCGCAAAGCCGATGGTTCGCTCGAAGGACTTCCTGCTAAAGTAATTGATACTGGTATGGGCTTCGAACGACTTTGTATGGCTATGCAAGGCGTGCAATCCAACTACGATACCGATGTGTTTACACCTATTATTGCTGAAATTGGCAAAGTTTGCGGAGTAGCATATGGCAAAAACGATAAAACGGATATTGCCATGCGCGTTATTGCTGACCATATTCGTACTATTGCTTTTTCCATTACCGATGGTCAATTGCCTTCGAATGCGAAAGCGGGTTATGTAATTCGTCGTATTTTGCGTCGAGCTGTGCGTTATGGTTATACATTTTTAGGCCAACGTGCAGCATTTATGTATAAACTGATTCCTGTTTTGGGCGAAGTTATGGGTAAAGCTTATCCGGAACTTATTTCGCAAAAAACTTTGATTGAAAAAGTGATTAAAGAAGAGGAAGAATCTTTCTTGCGCACATTGGAAACTGGTATAAAATTGCTTGATAAAGTGATGGCAGACTCTAAAGTTGCAGCTAAAACAGAAATTGAAGGAAAAGTAGCCTTTACACTTTACGATACTTTTGGATTTCCTTTGGATTTGACCGAATTGATTTTGCGAGAAAACGAATTTACGGTTAATATTGACGAGTTTAATTCCGAAATGCAGAAACAAAAAGAGCGTGCGCGTAATGCAGCTGCTACCGAAACTGGCGACTGGGTAACTGTTCGTGAAGGCGATAGTGTATTTGTAGGATATGATTTTACCGAAGCTGATACAGAGATACTTCGTTATCGCAAAGTAAAACAGAAAAATCAGGAGTATTATCAATTGGTACTTTCGAAAACTCCTTTTTATGCCGAAATGGGTGGACAAGTTGGTGATAGTGGCACTTTGAAATCCGAACATGGTACAATTGAAGTTATTGATACCAAAAAAGAAAACAACCTGGCCGTACATATAGTAACAAAATTGCCAGCAGATGTAAGTGATACCTTTACTGCCGTAATTGATATTGAAAAACGTAAAGCTACTGAATGCAATCACTCTGCTACGCACTTGCTTCACGAAGCATTGCGCGAGGTGTTAGGAACGCATGTTGAGCAAAAAGGTTCGTTTGTAAGCCCTGAAGCATTGCGTTTCGACTTTTCGCACTTCCAGAAATTGACAAAAGAAGAAATTCGTGCTGTAGAAGCAATAGCTAACCGCAAAATTCGTGAAAATTATCCATTAGTTGAAAAACGCGAAACGCCAATTGCCGAAGCTCAAGCTATGGGTGCTATGGCACTGTTTGGTGAAAAATATGGCGAAACAGTGCGTGTAATTCAGTTTGGAAGTTCGGTAGAACTTTGTGGAGGAACGCATGTAAGCGCTACTGGCAATATAGGTTTGGTGCGTGTAACTGCCGAAAGTTCAATTGCAGCAGGTATCCGTCGTATCGAAGCCATTACCGGCAAAGCCGTGGAAGAATTGCTTGATAAACAACAAGATACTATAGGCGAAGCCAAAGAGTTATTGAATAATGCACCTGATATATTGAATTCATTGAAAAAAATGACTGAAGAAAACTCTGAACTAAAGAAAAAAATGGAAGTTTTTCAACAGGTTCAAATTATGGCATTGCGCGATAAATTAAATGCCGAGGCCAAAGAAATAAATGGCATCAAAGTGATTCGCTTCGAAGGTAGCCTACCAACCGAACAAGTTAAAACACTTGCTTTTCAGATTCGCAACGTACATCCCAAAAAATTATTTTTCGTAGCAGGCTGTGTGGCTGATGGGAAACCATCTATAACAGTACTTTTAAGCGATGATTTAGTTACAAATGGATTAAATGCCGTAAATATAGCGCGCGAAGCAGCCAAAGAAATTCAGGGTGGGGGTGGAGGTCAACCATTTTTCGCATCGGCTGGTGGTAAAAATGCTGAAGGTATTCAAGCTGCTTTAAATAAAGCATTGGAAGTAGTGAAATAAATAAGGGAACAATTAAAATTAGTATAATAATCCACCTTTCAGAATTGAAATTCTGTTTGGTGGATTTTTTGTATCAAAATTGAAAGTATTTGGTTGATTGTTGATAGTCTGTTTTACTTTATCGTAATACATTTGTACTATTCTAATGTAGAATTTATCAACTTTAAAATTATGACTAAATCGGTTTTTCTAACAATTACGTGTTTACTGATATTTATACTGTTCAGTGCTAATATTAATGCCAATATCCCTATTGGTCAGAGTACACGTTTGTGCGATAATTGGCTTTTTTTGCGTAGCGATTTAGGTGGAATATGGGAAGCCGTTCGACCTGCAGCTCCTGAATCACCCGAGAGTGTGCAAGTTTGGACTGAAGTAAGTTTACCTCATTGCTACAATGCTACTGATGCACTCGACCCTAAAGGCAATTACTATCAGGGACCAGCTTGGTACAAAACGCTAATTTCGCCCGAAAATCCAAAAGGCAGAATATTTTTGCACTTCGAAGGAGTAGGTCAAGAGGCCGAAGTATATATTTACACCACCAAAGTGGGAAGTCATGTGGGTGGTTACGACGAATGGTATGTAGATATAACCGATGCTGTGGCCGAATTCAAAAAAACAACAGTATTTAAAAAGCAATTTGCATCCAAAATCCCATTATCGATTCGGGTTGATAATTCGCGCAATTTGGAGCGCATACCATCATCCATGTCCGATTTTAATGTATATGGTGGCATTTACCGACATGTAAATTTGGTTTATGCACCTTCGGTAACATTCAAAAAACCAGCTATTGAAACATTAGTGAATCCCAAATCGCAAAAAGCTACTATAACCGTTTCTACTTCTTTATTAAAATATTCAAACACTGAAAACACCTCTATTTCAGCAAAATTACTTTCACCAGCAGGTAAAATTGTTGCCGAAATTGCAGAAAATTTGAATTTAAAGTCCAGTAATTTTTCGAAACTTGTTTTAGAACTTAAAAAACCGTTACTTTGGTCGCCCGATTCGCCTACATTATATACTTGTGTAGTTACGGTGAATAGTAATGCAGGAGAGCAAAGTATTACCGAAAAAGTAGGGTTTCGTTATTTCGAGTTTCAGGAAAAAGGGCCATTTGTACTTAATGGAAAGCGGTTGTTGCTCAGAGGTACGCACCGCCACGAAGACCATGCCGGAGTTGGTGCTGCCATGACTGACGAACAGATTATAAAGGAAATGAAACTCATAAAAGATATGGGAGCCAATTTTATTCGTTTGGGTCATTACCAGCAATCTGAATTGGTACTTGATTTGTGCGATGAACTTGGATTGATAGTTTGGGAAGAAATACCTTGGTGCAGAGGCGGTTTAGGTGGTGAAGCCTATCAGGCTCAAGCCAAACGCATGCTCGAAAATATGATAGCCCAACACAGGAATCATCCATCAATTGTATTATGGGGAATGGGAAATGAAAACGACTGGCCGGGTGATTTTGCTGAATTCGACAAGCAAAAAATCAGAACGTTTATGAAGGAATTAAATGATTTATCGCATTCGTTGGATTCCACACGCGTTACGTCCATTCGTCGTTGCGATTTCTGTAACGATATAATTGATGTATATTCACCGTCAATTTGGGCGGGTTGGTATAGAGGAGTTTATACCGATTATTTAAAAGTTTCGGAAACAGAGAAGAACAAAGTTAATCGCTTTTTACATGTGGAATGGGGAGGCGACAGTCATGCCGGAAGGCATTCGGAACATCCAACTTATGGACTCGACAAAGTAAATCCGAGTCAGAGTGCTGATGAACGAGCAGGCGATGCGACACTAAAAGGTGGAACGCCACGCGTATCGAAAGATGGCGACTGGAGCGAATCGTATATGGTTGAATTATTCGACTGGCACTTGAAAGAACAGGAAAAAATGCCTTGGTTGACAGGTACTGCAGCATGGGTTTTCAAAGATTTTTCCACACCTTTACGTCCCGAAAATCCAATCCCCTTTATGAACCAAAAAGGTGTTGTAGAGCGCGATTTAACGCCAAAAGAAAGTTATTATGTTTTTCAATCGTATTGGACTGCAAAACCTATGTTGCATATTTACGGACATTCGTGGCCTGTGCGTTGGGGAGAAGAAAATGAAACTAAAATCTTCAAAGTTTATTCAAATTGTTCGAAAGTGGAATTGTTTCTGAATGGAAAAAGTTTAGGCTTAAAACAAAGAGTAACTGACGATTTTCCGGCAGCTGGATTGCGCTGGGACGCTGCACCACAAGTAGGTAAAAATACGCTGAAAGCCATTTCGACAGTAAAATCAAAAGCCAAAAAGGATAGTGTTTTGGTTGACGAAATAAGTTTTGAATACCAAACTGAGAAATGGGGTAAAGTGGCTCAGATAAGTTGCAAAACCATCCCGGTTTCGGAAAACGAAATGTGGGTTGAAGCACAATTATGTGATAGTAAGGGCGTACGCTGCCTTGATACAAGTGACTATATCGAATTTGATATAACGGGAGATGATACACTTTTAATAAATCAGGGAACTGCAAGCGGCTCGTCGAAAGTGCAGGCACAAAATGGTAGAGCACGTGTAAAAGTGCTGTTGAAAGGACGAAACAGTGTGGTGTCGGTTAAATCAGCTAATGCAAAAACACAATTAATACAATTGTAACCTAATGAAATTATGATTATTTTTATAAAGCATCATTTTATAAAACGATGTTACTATATTATGGTCAATATTATGTTTAAAAACATAAATCGAAAAAAAGTAGCTAAATTATTTTGCTGTGACTATAAAATATTCTACTTTTGGTCGACCAATTAACTGGTCGACCAATTTAAGTAACAAAAATATTTCTAACTATCTGACATAATGAGATATAAATAAAATCAAAATAAAATAACCAAAAATATCTTTAAATTTTAAATTTCAAATAC
>JBMOHZ010000004.1:0-22389 GCA_049317585.1 Paludibacter sp. | reverse complement strand
GAAAGACGAAAAATTATTTACCGAACAAGTACAAATCACCCGAAAAGTACCCGAAAAGAAACTGACACCAACATTGAGCGTTTTCCGCAACAAACTGCAGCCTGGCGAGAAAGCTGAATGGACCATAACCATCCCCGAAACGGCTAAAGATAAAAATGCAGCAGAAATATTAGTGGGAATGTATGATGCAGCGTTGGATGCTATCCGTCCTCATGGTTGGATTTTTAATCCTCAGTTTCGCGAAAGTGTTTTGTATTCGCCAAGTTGGTCAATTCACAATATTAATAATAGTAGCGATTATGTTTACTATAAAAATGATCAGCAAGAAGTGGCTGATTTTAGATTAGATAACTTGAATTGGTTTGGGTTAAATATTGCTACAAGTACGCATCGTAGAATGATGATTCGTGGATTATCGAGCAAAAATGCACCAATAATGGTTTCGGATGTAGCCATGGAAAATGCATCAATGAATGAAGTAGTAGTTGTAGGATATGGAGCACAAAAACACTCTACTGTTACAGGAGCAATATCAGCTGATAAAGCCATTGAATTGCCAGCACCCGAAAAACAAAAACCTGTTCAAGTCCGGACCAATTTCAACGAAACAGCCTTTTTCTATCCACAATTACGTACCGATGCGCAAGGAAATGTAAAATTTTCGTTTACTGCTCCCGAAAGTCTGACGCGTTGGAATATTAAAATGCTGGCTCATACGCCCGATTTATTTGTTGGATTTAACGAAGCACAAGTTGTAACTCAAAAAGAGTTGATGGTTCAAATGAATCTGCCTCGTTTTGTACGCAGGTCGGATAAATTGGTATTGAGTGCTAATGTTATAAACCTAACAGATAAAGAATTAACAACTAATGTAACTTTTGAATTAATTGATCCTGCAACTGATAAAATTATTGTTTTAAAAGATAATCAGTCAAAAAAAATCACTTTAAAAGCGAATGAAACCAAAGCAATAAATTGGGAAGTCTCGGAATTTATGCCTTACGAGCTCGTTATTTGCAAAGTAATTGCCACAGCTGGTAATTTCAGCGATGGTGAACAAAAATACTTGCCTGTATTACCCGATAAGGTATTGATTACCGAGAGTTTACCCTTAATTATTCGCAGCAATCAAACTCGAAAGTTTACATTCGAAAGTTTACTTAAAAATGCAACAAAGGTTGATACCAAAAATTTAACAGTGGAGTTCTCGTCGAACCCTGTATGGTATGCAGTGCAAGCGCTACCAACATTATCGGCTCCAGAGAGTAACAATGCATTGGATTATCTGACAGCTTATTACGCCAACACCTTAGCAGCGTTTATAGCCAATTCGAACCCAAAAATTGCAAAAATATTTGATCAATGGAAAAATGCTACAAGTAGTAGAGATGCCTTACTCTCAAATCTACAGAAAAATGCTGAATTAAAAAACATGTTGTTGGAAGAAACGCCTTGGGTTATGGCTGCAAAAGACGAAACGGAACAAAAACGTCAGCTCGCATTGCTATTCGACCTCAATATGCAAAAAAATCAAGGTCAGCAATATTTGGATAAACTCCTTCAATTACAAGGTCCGAATGGTGGTTTTGTCTGGTTCGAAGGCATGCACGAAAGTCGCTATATAACACAGGAAGTAATTCTGAATTTAGCGCGATTAAAAAGAATGACGACTGACAACAGACAACAGTCAACAGACGACAGACAACTAACAATGATAAAAAAAGCATTGTTATATTTGGATTTGGAAATTGCTAGGGATTTTTCTGAATTAAAAAAATACAATAAAAATTACCTGAAAGAAAATTGCGTTGGTAATATGCAGTTGTTTTACTTGCATTTACGCTCGGAATATTCGGATATTCCAGTGCATGTGTCGGCACAAGAAGCGGTGAAGTATTATACCATTCAGTCCGAAAAATACTGGACTTCGTTTACACTTTACGGCAAAGCCATGATGGCCATAGTTGCAAACCGAAATGGAAAAATTCAAACAGCAAATTTAATTCTTAAATCGCTCAAAGAAAATGCCTTAAAGACCGACGAAATGGGAATGTATTGGGCTCGAAACACTTCGGGATACTACTGGAACGAACGTCCGATAACCGTACAAGCTGCTATTATAGAAGCATATACCGAAGTTTTGAATAATACTGCCGATATCGACGAAATGAAAATATGGTTGCTCAAACAAAAACAAACCCAACGTTGGGACTCGCCTACAGCTACCGTAAATGCCATTTATGCCTTATTGCTGCAAGGTAGCGATTGGTTGGCAAACAATGGCAGTGTAAAAATTCAAATTGGCACAAAAACACTTCAACCATCAAATATTGAAGCAGGGACGGGTTATTTTAAAGAAACTATTCCGACAGCTGAAGTAAAACCAGATATGGGTAATATTAAAGTTTCATCCATTGTGAGTGAGGCTGACAGCCACACACGCAATGGTATTGGCTGGGGTGCCATGTATTGGCAGTATTATCAAAATCAAGATTTAGTGCAAGCAAAAGGTGGGGCATTGACAATTTCGAAAAAATTATTTGTTAAAACGCTATCTAATACTATCGTTCCAATTGAACAAACTGAACTCAAAAAAGGCGATAAAATAATAACCCGATTGGTAATTACAACCGATCGAAATTTGGAATTTGTAGCGTTAAAAGACTTACGAGCTGCTTGCTTTGAACCAGTGGAGCAACGTTCGGGTTATGTATGGCGTGAAGGAACTGGCTATTATCAAACTACCAAAGATGCTTCTACGCAGTTCTTTTTCAATTTTTTACCAAAAGGAACTTATGTGTTTGAATATGAACTTTGGGTAAATAATAGCGGATCGTTTACAAGTGGAATAGCTTCAGTTCAGTGCCAATACGCACCTGAATTTATTAGCCATACTGGAGGCGAAAGGATTGTGGTTAAGTAATTAGCAGTAAAAGATTTGGATTTAGAAGGCTTATTTCAGGAGTCTTTTAAGCTTAATGCCCGCTAACGAAATTGCTTGGTTTAAATCATTGGATTGCATAGCTTCGAATGCTTTGAGTGTGATAATAGCACAAGCTTTGGCATCGTCGCCAGCACGGTGGTGTTGGAACTTAATGTCGTGAAATTCGCACAAAGCCCCTAAGGAGTGACTTGGCAACTGTTTCCATGCTTTTCGCGAAAGACTAACGCTACAAAAATAATCGAGCCAAGGCACAGCCAAATCGTAATAGGCCAAGGAGGCACGTAAAACGCCCATGTCGAACGAAGCATTGTGAGCTACTACAATCTGATCTTGAAGATAATCGCTAATGATAGGCCATAATTCCTCAAAAGTAGGTGCATTAATTAATTCGGAAGACGAAATGCCATGAACTCGCTGATTCCATGGATTCATATACGGAAAGCATGCTGGTTTTATTAACCACGATTCAGAATTTACAATAACTCCATTTTCAACACGCGAAAGCCCAATCTCACAAGGAAATTGGGCATGTGCTGTTTCAAAATCTATTGCTGTGAAAGTCATTAAACATCAATCGACTGAATCTCCACCAACAGTTCATCTTTCATCACTGACTGACCTGCCTGCACTTTAATTTTACGGATCACACCATTGCAATTAGCCGAAATTTCATTTTGCATTTTCATGGCTTCGAGTGTTAGTATTGGTTCACCTGCATTTACAAGATCACCTTCGTTCAGAAAAATATCAACAATTTTTCCAGGCATTGGTGCACTAATATTGTTGTTGTTAATATTATTGGCATCGCTATTAATCATTCCTCGACGGATATATGAAAAAATTGATTCGATACTGTATTTATATTCTACACCATTTACTTTAATTACGGCCTTATTTTGGTCACGTGATACTAACTCGCAATGAAAACGCTTGCCTTTCCATTCAAAAGCATAGTGAAAGTCTTCTTGTTCAATAAAATCAATATCTTTTTCTATACCATTAATGGCTGGTTTCGATTCTTTTGGTATAAAAAGTTTGTAACGTTTTCCGTTTTCGCGTACTGCAATAAAAAGTCGTGATGCATCGCGGTTATAAATATATGAAGTTCCCATTTATGAATTTACAATTTTATCTTTTTACTATTTACAATATAATAACCACGCATTAATAATTGAGTCGTTTATTAAGTACCCAAACATTTAATCGATCACTTTTGTACGAAGGCACATCCGACGAAAGTTGCAGATATTCATGTGCATACATAATTGTTGCTGCCAATGCTCCTATCATTTCATCGTCCTCGTTCTCGAGCATATCAGGGGTAAAAACAGAATCGACCCACCTTGTAGTATAACTTGCATCCACAAATGCAGGGTGTTGTAAAACTACACGACAAAACGGAATTGTAGTTTTTAATCCATTCAAAACAAAACCATTAATTGCATCCAATGTTTTGGAAATACAATCAGCTCTATCAGTGCCTGTTACAATTATTTTAGAAACCATTGAATCAAAATAAGGAGTCACTACGGATCCATTTTGCACTCCAGTTTCTATTCGGATATGCGGTGCTTCCGGGAATCGGATTAAATCAATTAGACCAGTTTGTGGACTAAATCTATTTTGTGGATCTTCGGTATTAACACGTAATTCAATAGCCCAACCGTTAATTTTTATATCCTCTTGTTTCAAACTCAACACCTCGTTGAGTGCCACACGTATTTGCCAATCCACCAAGTCGACACCTGTAATTTGTTCCGTTACAGGATGTTCCACCTGAATACGCGTATTCATTTCCATAAAAAAGTAGCTACCATCTTCGTCCATAATAAACTCAATAGTACCAGCCGAATAATATCCAATAGCTTTAGCAAAACGCACAGCCATATCGCCCATTTCTTTGCGCATAGCAGGAGTTACACTTGCCGAAGGGGCTTCTTCAACAATTTTTTGATGTTTCCGTTGCAACGAGCACTCACGCTCACCAAGGTGAACTACATTACCATGTTTATCGCCCATAATCTGAAACTCCAAGTGCTTTGGATTTTGCAGGTATTTTTCTATAAACATATCACCATTACCAAAAGCAGCTAGTGCTTCGTCGGATGCCGATTTAAAATTACGCTCAATGGTTTCGGGTTTTTCAACAATACGCATACCGCGTCCACCACCACCAGCAGAGGCTTTCAGAATTACCGGATAGCCAATTTTATCAGCGAAATCCTTAGCGGCTTGTGCGTCACGTACAGGACCGTCACTTCCTGGCACCAATGGTAGACCAGCTTCAATAGCCATGCTTTTGGCCACTGTTTTTAAACCCATGTCGCGTATAAGTTGTGGCGATGGGCCAATAAAATTGAGCCCATTATCAACACAAAGTTGAGCAAAATCGGGATTTTCCGACAAAAAACCATATCCAGGGTGTATAAGATCAATATTGTTTTCGAGCGCTAATTGTACAATGCGCGGACCGTCCAAAAATATGGCTTTCTCGCTATTATTATCTCTTGCAGGAATGATTTCGTCGGCATATTTCAAATACAACGCTTCAGGTTCACGGTCGCTCTGAAAAACCACTGCAATCATACCCAATTTGTGTGCCGCACGTATAATACGTATAGCAATTTCGCTCCTATTAGCTATTAAAATTCTTTTTTTCATTTATCTTCTACTTTTTTGAGACGCCCAATACGACGTCTCTACTTTATAAACTTTATAACTTTATGAACTTTACAAACTTATAGTGGTATACTTCCGTGTTTGCGAGCAGGTTTATGATATTGTTTATTGGACAAAATTTCGAATGCTGTGATCAATATTTCGCGCGATTTGGAAGGTAAAATAACCTCATCTACTAAACCAAGTTCTTCGGCTTTGTACGGATTGGCTACATCTTCTTTGTATTTTTCAGTCAGCATTTTTTCCATTTCTGCTTTATTCTCTGCCTTAGCCAGTTCGTGTTTATTCACAATTTTAATAGCTCCTGCAGGACCCATAACAGCAATTTCGGCTGTTGACCATGCAAAATTAAAATCACCTCCTGTATTTTTGCTACTCATTACAATGTATGCACCGCCATAAGCCTTGCGTGTAATAATGGTAATTTTTGGTACTGTAGCTTCGCAAAAAGCATAAAGTAACTTTGCTCCATTACGTATAATACCATTATGTTCTTGCTCAATTCCCGGTAAAAATCCTGGCACATCTTCGAGTATCAACAATGGAATATTAAATGCATCACAAAAACGAACAAAGCGAGCACCTTTGACGCTGGCGTTTATATCCAAGGTTCCAGCCATCACTTTTGGCTGATTGGCTACAATCCCAATTGATTTACCGTTGAGACGAGCAAAACCAACAATTATGTTTTGTGCATATTTTTCGTGTACTTCAAAAAAAAGTATCTTTATCAACAATAATATTGATAATTTCTTTCATATCGTACGGACGATTTGGGTCGTCGGGAATTAATTTGTTGAGGTAATCTTGTCGTGAATTGTACACTTTAACCACATTGGATACAGGTAAAGTATCGTAATTATTGGATGGAATATATGACAACAGCTTACGAATCAACATAATAGTATGCTCTTCATCGTCAGAAACAAACTGTGCAACACCACTTTTTTGAGCATGTACATTACCGCCACCAAGTCCTTCCATATCAATTTCTTCGTTGAGCACTTCGCGTACCACATCCGGACCAGTAACAAACATATACGATGTTTGATTAGTCATGAAAATAAAATCGGTAAGTGCTGGCGAATATACGGCTCCACCAGCAGCAGGACCTAATATGGCACTTATCTGAGGTATAATACCCGACGAATTGACATTATTACGAAAAATTTTGGCGTATGCCGATAGACTTTTAACACCCTCCTGAATACGTGCTCCGCCCGAATCCATTAATCCAACAATTGGAGCACCTAGTTTCAAAGCCATTTCTTGCACTTTGGCAATTTTCATACCGTGAGCATAACCCAACGAACCTCCCAATACCGTAAAATCCTGAGCATAAGCAAATACACTTCGGCCTTGCACTAATCCACGCCCTACAACTACACCATCGCCAAAGTTTGTTTGCCTGCTGCTAATTGGGTTTTGTGTGGGTGATACAAATGCATCCAACTCAAAAAAAGTACCTTCGTCAAATAAAATATTAATACGTTCGCGAGCCGTAAGCTTGCCTTTTAAATGCTGCTTATGAGCGGCATTCTCTTCCATTTCTTGTAACGCTTTTAGGCGTTGCTCAAATACTTTGTTTTTATTCATTATTTTTGGGAAATGATTAGTCTGAACTCTCTAACAAAAAACATATAAAATCGTTCATTTAATCGAATAATTAAATGAAGAATTGCACAAATATATACATAATGTGCAAAACAAGCAAATATTTCATTTATTTTTGCAATAAAATCAGTTAAAATATGTCCTAATAGAGCAATTTGAAATTATTCGTAGCGAATAATTTTGGCGGGTGATATATTGGATATTAAATACGATGGACCTATCATCATTAGTACCGATGCTACAAAAGTTCCTAAATTTAGCAACAAAACATACCCCCAGTTAAACACAACAGGTACCGACGACACATAATAAGCCTCAGGATCTAACGGAATAAAGTGTGTGAAATATTGCAATGCGCACAATCCAATTCCAATCACATTGCCCCAAAGCATACCTTTTCCAATTAAAAACACTGCATAATACAAAAAAACTTTACGTACCGTCCAGTTCGATGCTCCTACTGATTTGAGCACCCCTATCATATTTGTGCGCTCCAAAATTAAAATTAAAAGCCCCGAAATCATATTAAATCCTGCTACCGATAACATTAAACCCAATATAACCCAAACATTCATATCGAGTAAATCGAGCCAACCAAAAATTTGTGGACTGAGGTCTTTAATAGATTGTACATAATATTTCTGACCCTCGTTTTGAGTTAGTTTTACGGTTACATCATATATTTCATCGCTCACAGGTATCATGGTTTCAAAATCAGACAAAAGCACTTCGTAGCCACTTATCTGATTATTTTGCCATCCATTTAATCGTTGTAAGTGCCGTAAATCGGTTAATATAAATAGTTTGTCATATTCCACAAAATTGGTTGAATAAATGCCAGAGATTACAAACTTCCGTGCTTTAATCTGGTCTTTAATAAAATAGGCATAAAAACTATCGTTTAATTTGAGTTTCAGCAAATCAGCCAAGTATTTAGATATTATAATCTTATTTTGCAAACTATCAGCTATATTTAAAACGCTTCCTTCGAGCATGTTCGACTTAAAAAAATCCCACTTAAAGTTAGAATCAATACCTTTTAATACAACTCCTTGAAACTCATTTTCAGTTTTAATAATGCCTGGTTTTGTTATATAGGCTTGTACACTTATTACCGATTTGATATTTTTTATTTCATTAACCAACTGAGCATCAGTATTGATAGGATTTGTTTCGTAGGTATTGTTATTGTCGTAATTACTGATACGCACATGACCGCCAAACCCAACAACCTTGCTTCTCACCTCTTGTTTAAAACCTATCACCACAGCTACCGAAACAAGCATTACTGCCATACCTAGTGCAATGGCAATAATAGCAATTCGCACAGCAGGGCGCGAAATGTTTTTTGCACCTTGCTGAAAATGAATGCGTTTAGCTATAAAATAGGCTGTATTCATAGAGAAGTATTCTTTATTAGAAGCACAAAAATAATCAAAAATAACCTAACTGTATAGTTAAGTCTTTGGTAATAATTGCATTTTATAGCAAAGGGTTAAAAAATCACGCTTTAATTAATCGGATAGTGTTAAAAATCGGATACTTACGCTAAACTTCCAATAACGTAAATTTTCTCGGAAGCAATTGGGATTATAAAAAAGACAAAAATACAAAAAAAACAAAGGGCCGCTTCACAGCGCCCCTTTGCCACATTTTAACCTAAACCTTAACTATGAAAAATTTATCTGTTTGTTTACTTTGCAAAGATGAGAACTTTTTTTTACACGCACAATAGTTTGAAAAATGAAAACAAAAAATAAACGTATTATATACCTGTCGACAGGTATATAATAGTTATACACTGCTCATATTCTGCAATTTACACATTGCATAAAAAATGTTAATCTCTGGAGCATTATAAATATTATGTCAGTTTTATAAATCAAAACGAAAATATTTGCTTTAAAAAAAACATATCGATAGACAGATATTTCAATTGAAAATTCAATATAAATAATAAATGTTATTTTAGACAGAAAACATTATTTTTTTAACTAAAAAAGTTGTAACTTTGCAGCCCAAATTAAAATGCAGTCAAAAAAGGCTAAATGCCTATTAACCATGTACTGTGAAATATTTTGAATAGCATAAAAATACGCAAATAACAAATATACATTATGAACATCGTCAGAAAAGACATCGATCAGAACAATGCAACACTAACCGTATGCATCGAAAAATCGGATTATGCCGAAAAGGTAGAGAAAACAATACGTGATTACCGCAAGAAAGCAAACATCCCAGGCTTCCGCCCAGGAAACGTTCCTGTAGGTTTAATTAAAAAAATGTACGGAAAAGCTGTCATTGCCGAGGAAATTAATAAAATAGTTTCGGATGAGCTTTATAGTTACATTCGCGAAAACAAAATTAATATGTTGGGTGAACCAATGCCTAATGAAACAGATCAAAAGCCGATTGATTTTGATGCGAATGAAAATTTCGAATTTATTTTCGATTTAGGAATTGCTCCTGAATTTGAAGTAGAATTAAGCAAAAAAGATAAAATTAAAAACTATACTATTGCTGTAAGCGACGAAATGATTGATAATCAGATTAAATCGCACACAAGCCGTTATGGTAAGTATGTTCAGGAAGAAACTGTGGAAGAAAAAGACATGGTTAAAGGAGAAATTCTTGAACTCGCCGATGGTAAAGTAAACGAAAAAGGTTTGAAAGTAGCCGATGCTGTATTAACTCCATCGTATATTAAAGACGAAGCTCAAAAAGCAGCGTTTGTAGGTGCTGTTAAAGGTGCAGTTATTACATTCAACCCACAAACTGCTTTTGAAAACGAAGCTGAAATTTCGTCGTTACTTAAAGTGTCAAAAGACGAGGCTAAAAATATTACTGCCGATTTCCAAATTACTATCGAAGGAATTACGCGTTATTACGAAGCTGATGTAAATCAAGAATTATTCGACAAAGTTTATGGCGAAGGAGTTGTAACAACAGAAGAAGAGTTTAGAGCAAAAATTAAAGACGGTATTTTGGAATCACTTTCGGGCGATAGCGAATATAAATTTGGTGTAGATGCTCGCGAAATGCTTTTGGCTAAGTTCGATGATCTTCAATTCCCAGATGCATTTTTAAAACGTTGGGTATTGGCAACAAACACTAATTTAAGCCCCGAAACGCTTGAAGAAGATTTCCCAAAAATGATTGCTGACTTAAAATGGCAACTTATTAAGGACAAACTTACAAAAGCCAACGAGGTGAAAGTTGAAATTGAAGATATCAATGCTTATGCTCGCAAAATAGCTCGTGCTCAGTTTGCTCAATACGGAATGGTTGGTATGGGCGACGATATACTGGACAATTATGCAAAAGACATGTTGAAGAAAGAAGAAACTGTTAAAGGAATTGTTGAACGAGTTGCCGAGAATAAAGTTTTTGAAATCGTAAAAAACAGCGTGAAGCTTGATACCAAAGAAGTTACGATAGAAGAGTTCAATAAAATGTTCGAAAATTAAATAGCTATTATTTAATAGAACAAAAAATATTTCCGAAAAGGCTTTTTTCCTATTGAATTAAACAAAATTTTTATACCTTTGTTTGATTTTTAAAATAGGGGAAAAGTCTTTTCAATTTTTACAAACTATACTTTTGACCCTTATAAACTTTAGGAATTTTATAAACTTTATAAACTCGTATAAATTATGAACAACGAATTTCGCAAATATGCCACCAAGCATTTAGGAATGAATGGTTTGGCACTTGATAAATACACAGATATTACCAGCAATTATATTTCACCTTCTATTCTTGAAGAACGACAACTAAATGTAACACAAATGGATGTGTTTTCGAGGTTAATGATGGATCGTATAATCTTTTTGGGAACACAAGTCGACGATTATACCGCTAATGTTATTCAAGCTCAATTACTTTTTCTTGACTCATCGGATCCGGGCAAAGATATTTCAATTTACCTGAATACTCCTGGTGGCTCAGTTTATGCTGGCTTGGGAATTTATGACACTATGCAATTTATAGGTTCGGATGTAGCAACTATTTGTACTGGCATGGCCGCTTCGATGGGAGCTGTTTTATTGGTGGCAGGTGCACATGGTAAACGCTCGGCACTTAAACATTCACGCGTAATGATACATCAACCAATGGGTGGCGCTCAAGGCCAAGCATCGGATATTGAAATTACAGCACGTGAAATTCAGAAACTGAAAAAAGAATTATATACTATTATTGCCGATCACTCCAATAATCCGTTTGAACGCATTGAAAAAGATTCGGACCGTGACTATTGGATGACTTCGAATGAAGCACTTGAATATGGTATGATTGATAAAATTTTGATTAACGAGAAAAAGAAATAATGGCTAAAACAGTTAAAAACTGCAGCTTTTGTGGTAGGCCTGAATCGCAAGTTGAATTTTTCATTATGGGTATGGGTGGAGCTCAAATTTGCAATGAATGTGCTGTACAAGCAGCTGATATTGTAAAAGAAAATACAGCATCGCGCTCAAAAATTACAACGATTAAAAAAGATGAAATTCCAAAACCAGTTGAGATTAAGAATTACCTTGATCAATATGTAATTGGACAGAACGAAGCAAAAAAATTCCTTTCGGTAGCTGTTTACAATCATTATAAACGATTAATGCAAGAGCGCACCAATGATGATGTTGAGATTGAAAAATCGAACATTATTATGGTTGGTTATACTGGAACAGGTAAAACATTGTTGGCTCGTACCATTGCTAAAAAACTGCACGTTCCATTTACTATTGTCGACGCCACAGTACTTACCGAAGCTGGTTACGTAGGCGAAGATATTGAAAGTATCCTCACCAGATTATTGCAAGTGGCCGATTACGATGTAAAAGCAGCCGAACGTGGCATTGTTTTTATCGACGAAATTGACAAAATTGCACGTAAAGGCGATAATCCAAGTATCACGCGCGATGTAAGTGGCGAAGGAGTACAACAAGGATTATTAAAACTACTCGAAGGTTCAGTTGTAAATGTACCACCACAAGGTGGACGTAAACATCCTGATCAGAAAATGATAGCTGTAAATACTCAAAACATACTTTTTGTTTGTGGTGGAGCTTTTGACGGTATCGAAAAGAAAATAGCATCGCGCTTAAACACCCGTGTAGTTGGTTATAGTGCTGCTCTTGAAAACGAGCAAGTGGACAAAAATAATATGTTGCAATACATTGCTCCACAGGATTTGAAATCGTTTGGATTGATTCCCGAAATAATTGGCCGACTACCAATATTAACCTATCTTGAACCACTTGATAGAAATGCATTAAGACGGATATTGACCGAACCCAAAAATTCGATTGTAAAACAATACACCAAACTCTTTGGAATGGATCAAATTGAACTTGTTTTTGAAGATGAAGTTCTGGATTATATTGTTGACAAAGCTATTGAATTTAAACTCGGTGCACGCGGTTTACGCTCCATAACGGAGACCATAATTATGGATAAAATGTACGAAATGCCATCGGCACACGAGCCAAAATTGGAAATTTCGCTCGATTACGCAAAATCAAAAGTTGAAAAGGCAAATATTAACAGACTTAAAATTGCTTGATATATAGCCAATTACACTTCGCATTTCACTGAGTTGATATTTATTTTGCAAATATTTTAATTTTTCTTTCTAAAAGGCTTGTATATTTGAAATCTGTTTATAATTTTGTTTATGAAAATTAAGCATAAAATCAACTTAATAATTAGTTGAATATTTTTGAAAATTTACAACTACAAAACACATGTTATCACATTCTGAATTAAAAAATCAATTAAAAAAGAATTTTGGTTTTGATACCTTTAAAGGGAATCAAGAAGCCATAATTCAGAATGTTATGAGTGGCAATGATACTTTTGTATTAATGCCAACAGGAGGAGGAAAATCACTCTGCTATCAATTACCATCTATTATTATGGAGGGAACAGCAATAGTTATTTCGCCCCTAATAGCGTTGATGAAGAATCAAGTAGATGCAATGCGAAATTTCAGTGAAGAAGACGGAATCGCACATTTCATAAATTCAACCCTTTCACGTCCGGCTATTGAAGCAGTAAAAGCAGATTTATTATCGGGCAAAACAAAATTATTGTATGTGGCTCCTGAATCACTTACAAAAGAAGAAAATATTGAGTTTTTAAAAACATTAAAAATTTCGTTTTATGCTGTTGACGAAGCACATTGTATTTCGGAATGGGGACATGATTTCAGACCTGAATACAGGCGCATTCGTCCGTTAATAAACGAAATAGGGATTGCACCCTTAATAGCGCTGACAGCAACAGCTACGCCAAAAGTACAGCATGATATTCAAAAAAACTTAGGCATGCTAGGTGCTAAAGTTTATAAATCATCGTTTAACAGGCCCAATTTATTTTATCAGGTACGTCCCAAAACAAACGATGTTGATAAAGATATTATCAAATATATTCGTTCGCAGCAAAACAAATCGGGTATAATTTATTGTTTGAGCAGAAAAAAAGTTGAAGAGCTTGCTGCAACTCTTACTGTAAATGGCGTATCGTGTTTAGCCTATCATGCTGGTATGGACACCTTAGTTCGTACTGAAAATCAAGATAAATTCTTGATGGAAAAGGTTCAGGTTATTGTTGCTACCATTGCTTTCGGAATGGGTATTGATAAGCCTGATGTACGTTTTGTGATACATTACGATATGCCTAAAAGTCTCGAAGGTTATTACCAGGAAACAGGTAGAGGCGGTCGTGATGGTGGTGAAGGTCAATGTATTGCATTTTATGCTTATAAAGACTTAGATAAACTCAGAAAGTTTATGCAAGGAAAACCGGTTGCTGAACAGGAAATCGGAAATCAATTATTATTAGAAACGCAAGCGTATGCCGAGTCATCGGTATGCAGGCGTAAATTATTGTTACATTATTTTGGAGAAGAGCTAGAAAACGACTGCGGTTGTTGTGATAATTGTATGAAACCACGAAAATTTATTGATGCTCAGGAATTTTTATTGCTGACATTAGAGACTATTATTATTGTTCGCGAAAAGTTTAAAGCCGAACACATTGTTGATATTCTGAAAGGAAATGAAAACTCAGAAATTAAAACCTATCAACATGATGAACTTGAGAATTTTGGATCAGCTTCGGACGAAGATGAGAAAATCTTACATGCCGTTATTCGTCAAGCATTAATTGGTGGTTTGCTATCAAAGGAAATCGAAAATTACGGTTTGCTAAAAGTGACTGCTGCTGGCAAAGCGTATATGAAGAAACCAACTCCATTTCCGGTAGTGAAAGACAATGAGTTTGATGAAGACGAAGAGGATGCTGCTCCAAAATCATCAGGCGGTACTTGTGCTGCCGACGATGTGTTGTTCTCCATTCTGAAAGACCTCCGTAAAAAGATGTCGAAAAAACTGGAAGTACCACCATTTGTTATTTTCCAGGATCCTTCGCTCGAAGCTATGGCCACAACTTATCCAATTACAATGGATGAATTGCAAAACATACCTGGCGTTGGTGCTGGAAAAGCAAAACGCTACGGAGAGGATTTTTTGAGACTTATACGTGAACATGTAAAGGAGAACGAAATTGTTCGTCCCGAAGACTTACGTGTACGTACCGTAGCTAACAAATCGAAACTTAAAGTGTCAATTATTCAGTCAATTGACCGCAAAATAGCGCTGGACGATATAGCAATGGCCAAAGGACTTGAAATTGGCGAATTACTCGACGAGATTGAAGCTATCGTTTATTCGGGTACCAAAATCAATATTGATTACTTTTTGGATGAAGTAATGGAGCCTGATCATATCGACGAAATTTTCGAATACTTTAATACAGCCGAAACAGATAAAATTGAACCTGCTCTTAAAGAATTAGGTGAGGATGATTTTAGCGAAGTGGAAGTTAGACTTGTTCGTATAAAATTCTTATCGGAGATAGGTAATTAATTTCAAATTGAATATAAAAAAAATATCTGTTAAACAATTGTTTAACAGGTATTTTTTTATTCGTTGTTACTTACCAATTATCGGTACGGAATGGTAAAACCGGCAAACCAGCAGTGTTAAAGATAAATCCTTTTCCTGACATGAAATTACGATAACAATAACGTACTGCTACTGGCTTTTTTACATCGGCGGCAGTCACTATTAACTGTTTGTTTTTGATAATTGCTTTTGCTGGATAAAACAGCTGATTTTCACCGGCAATTTCAACATTCGTAATTTCTTTACCATAACTTGTAAGTCCAATTGCAATATTATCAAAGCTAATTATAGCAACAGAATCTTTAATAGCTATAGCTTTAAAATTGGGGTTTTTATAGGCAATACCCTTCACTCCATACGTCTCAGACAAAGCACAATAACTTAATCTTTCGCCTACTGTTTTTTTCTCAGCAGGATGAATGCAAAACTCATCACCTAAATCAACTGTAGCTGCCATACCTGAATTTGGCACAATTATACTGGATTTGTATTGCTCATCATATAACTTACCTGACAATATATCACTCTGATTATTATACCAATAAGGAGCAATTTGCACAAAATAAAAAGGTAATTCTTTTAATTCGAAAACAGTTTTCCAATTTTCGACCATAGTTTTTGTAAGTTGCGAATAATACTGATATTCGCCACGGTTGGACTCTCCTTGATACCAAATAGCACCTTTTATACTATAGTTCTTTATAGGATTAATCATACCATTATACAAATAGCATGCACGTTGATTAGGAGGGGTATTTTCTTTGGTTGTGCTTAATAACGATTGTGGGTGCTTTTTAATATTGTCGCTGTCAATCCATGCTTCGATGCGTGAACCGCCCCAGCTTGAACATATTAAACCAATAGGTATGTTCAACGATTTTTGTAAACGAGCGCCGAAATAATATCCTGTAGCACTAAATTTTGCTACTGTTTGAGCATTAGCAGCTTCCCATTTTCCACGACAAGTGTCTTGCGGTGTAGCTTTTGATGCTTTTTCTACTGTGAACAATCGTATATTATTGTTGGTTGAATTTACCAGAGTTTCGTTTGAACCAATAATTGGCTGATCGCTATATCCTTGAACTGGCATTTCCATATTTGACTGACCAGAACACAACCACACTTCGCCTAATAATATATTTACAATATTAAGTTTTTCCTTTCCTGCTGCAATTTGGATATTGTATGGTCCTCCTGCTTCAACTGTTGAAACTTTTAATACCCATTCACCTTTTTCGTTGGCAGTGGTGCTTATCTTTTTTTTGTTCCACTCGGCTACAACTGTCACTTTTTGAGCGGCATCAGCTGTTCCCCAAATTTTAACTTCGCTATTGCGTTGCAATACCATATTATCGCCCAAAACGGACGCAACTTTAATTTTTGCAGCTAAACTGCTAATACATAAAATGCTAATAACTAGAATAATAGTTTTTGTTCTCATAATGTGATTTTTTTTTACAAATGTATGAAAATTATTCAACATATAAAATACTGGCCGACGATGGTGCTACAGTAAACGTGGTTGCCGAAATTGTTTTAATACCGTTTAAATTAATTTGGCCATCATGGCAAATCAAATTCCATGCACCGTCGGGTAATGTTACTTCAACCGCTTTTCGATTGCCGTTGAGTATTACAATAATATCTTTCCAACTATCGCCATTTACATGGTCGGTAAGGGTATAAGCAATTACATTTGGCGTATCTAAAGTAATAAATTTCAAATGATTCAAAATCAAATCTGCGGTTGAAATTCGGAATGCAGGATGCGCCTTACGCAAAGCAATTAATCCCTGATAATAGGTAAATATATCTTTATTAGTAGTTTTAAAATCCCAATCGATACGGTTTATGGAATCAGGCGATTGATACGTGTTATGAATTCCTTTTTTATTACGGTATAGCTCTTCGCCAGCATAAATAAACGGTACACCCTGCGAAGTATAAACGATGGTTTGTGCCAGTTTATTAAATCGTATGAGTTCACTTTCAGTTGTGCCAGCTGGTTTCGACTCTTTGAGTTTGTCAACCAAACACATATCGTCGTGGCATGACACATAATTGATTGACTGTGTAGGCTCATTCACATACGAATCTTTTGAATAAATGGGTTTGCTGTAGTCAATTTGTGGATGTTTAATGCCACCTACAATTCCAAACTTTACACTTTCCTCCAAACTATCAGTACCCGATACAAATCCAGGAATTTCGGCATGCATCCAGCTTCCTTTAAGCGCATCACGTATATCATCGCTAAATACAGCAATGCCATTCAATTGCTTGGCATTCTTTTTAACAGCTCGTTTTTCTTCGGCTAATGGAGAGCTTGCAGCCGTCCAACCTTCGCCATATATAAAAATGCTTGGGTCAACCTTATTAAGCGCTTCACGTACAGCATTCATGGTTTCAATATCATGTATTCCCATTAAATCGAAACGGAAGCCATCAACATGATATTCGGTAGCCCAATATACCACCGACTCCACAATAAATTTACGCATCATAGGGCGTTCCGAAGCAGTTTCGTTGCCACATCCCGAAGCATTTGACCAAGTACTGTCAGCATTCTGACGATAAAAATAGCCTGGCGCTAATAAGTTTAAATGCGATTCCTCGCCTGTAAATGTGTGATTGTAAACCACATCCATAATAACACGAATACCCGATTTGTGAAGCGACTGCACCATTTGTTTAAACTCACGAATACGACAAGCCGGATCATGTGGATTAGTAGAATAACTACCTTCAGGAACATTATAATTTAGTGGATCGTATCCCCAGTTATATTTATTTTCGTTTAACTTCGACTCATCAACCGAAGCATAATCGTAGGATGGCATTAAATGAACATGCGATACACCTAATTCTTTTAAGTGGTCAATACCTGTTGCCTCGCAAGCCGTATTTTTGGTTCCAGTTTCGGTAAAAGCCAGAAATTTTCCTTTGTTTTTCATGCCTGAGTTTACCGACACCGAGAAGTCGCGCACATGAACTTCGTACAGTGTAATATCCGAAAAATGAGCAAGTGGTGGACGCTTGTCACTTTCCCAACCTTCGGGATTTGTGCTACTCATATCAATAATAGCAGCACGTTTCCCATTTATGCCTGTAGCCTTAACCCACATTCCGGGTGTCTCCGAAAGCCATTTTTCGCCTATGCGAATCTGGAAAGTATAAAATTTTGATTTTAAATCTTCATCTATTTCCTTTTTCCAGGTACCGTCAGATGAGCGTTTCATATCCGTTACCTGATAAGCAGCTCCTTCGGAACCATTGTCGTAAAGCAATAATTTTACCTGATCAGCAGTTGGAGCCCACACTCTAAATTTAGATACTTGTGGGGTGTAGATTAGTTCTAAATCGTCACCGTCGTATACAGGATATTCATCGTACGAAGCAAATTGCACTTTGTTGTTGCAAGCCGTAAGTAAAATTGAAATTAATGCCATGTGAATTAGTTTTCGAGTCATAATAGGATAAATTTAATTTTTACACAAAAATAGATGAAAATATCATATAAGCCATCTAGTAAATTGCTGAATGAAGATATTTTATTGCAAACGTTCGCATTGAAGGCTTTAAAAATAAAAAACCGTCACAAATTTCGGAATAAATCCGGAATTCATGACGGTTTTCTTTACTGCTTACTGCTTACTTTATTCCGTTACGTATAAGTAATGCATCAATAGTTGGTTCCTGTCCACGGAAGCGTTTGTAAAGCTTCATTGGATGTTCTGTACCACCTTTCGTTAAAATATTTTCGCGGAATGAAGCGGCTGTTTTTTTATCAAAAATACCATTTTTTACAAAAACTGAATAGGCATCGGCGTCTAGCACTTCGGCCCATTTGTAACTGTAATATCCAGCTGCATAACCACCAGAGAAAATATGGTTAAATGTAGGACTCATAGCTGCATCGTTTACTACTGGTAAAATTTGAGTTTTGCTCATCGCATCCTTTTCCATGCGAATCACATCGCCCGTATAAGGTATTTCGATACTATGCCATGCCATATCTAAGTTCCCAAAGCTTAACTGACGAAGACATAGATTAGCAATATTGAAATTTTCAGCATCTTTAATTTTCTGAATTAATTCAGCAGGAATTTTTTCGCCTGTTTTATAATGTGTTGCAAAGCCATCGAGGAATAGTTTTTCTGGTCCCCAGTTTTCCATTATTTGCGAAGGAAGTTCTACAAAATCGCGGTAGACGCTTGTGCCCGAAAGCGATTCGTACGTACATTTGGTTAACATGCCATGAAGCGAATGACCAAATTCGTGTAAAAATGTTGTTACTTCATCAAATGTTAGCAATGCAGGTTTTGTTTCGGTGGGGCGTGTAAAGTTCATTACAATGGTAATGTGTGGGCGACTATCTTTTTTTCCGTCCATCCATTGTCCTTTAAACTCACTCATCCAGGCTCCTGAACGTTTGCCATCGCGTGGATGAAAATCGGTATAAAGCACAGCTATAAATTTCCCCTTTTCGTCAATTACATCATAAGCATCCACTTCGGCATGATACACCGGAATGGATGTGTTTTTTACGAATTGAATGCCATAAAGTTTTGTAGCCAAGCCAAATATGCCTTTTTTCACATTTTCGAGTTCAAAATAAGGCTTCAACATTTCGTCGGTAAGGTCAAATTTTTCTGCTTTCAGTTTTTCGGAATAATAAGACCAATCCCACGATTGAATTTTGAAATATGCTCCATTTTTATCAGCATAAGCCTGAACATCTGCACATTCTTTTTCGGCTGCTGGTTTGTAAGCTACCAGCAATTTATTCAGCAAGTCATATACATTGGTTTTATTCTCGGCCATACGGTGCACCAAACTATAATCGGCATACGATTTATGTCCGAGCAATTTGGCCATTTGAAGTCGTAAATTGGCAATCTTGCGAATATTCTCTACATTGTCGAATTCGCCGCCCAACATATTGCGGGTAGTATATGCCATGTACAACTCACGACGCAAATCACGATTATCGGCGTATTTCATTACAGGCCCGTAAGTAGTAGCTTTCAGGTCGAGCATCCAGCCTTCTTTTCCAGCTTTTTTAGCATTAATTGCCAACATATCAAGCACATCCTGCGGTAAACCAGCCAATAAGTTTTTGTTTGTAATAAGCATATTCCATTTGTTGGTCTCTTTGAGTCCATTCTGACCAAATTTAAGGGTCAACATGCTCAAATCTTTCGTCAACTGTTTGTAAATTTCTTTATCCGAGTCCGACAAGTTAGCACCATTCTCAGCAAAACTATCATACGATTTTTGCAATAACATGCTTTGCTCAGCAGTTAACTTATGTTTGTCTTTACTATCATACACCGCTTTTACACGTTTAAAAAGCTTATCGTTCAATGTTATAGCATTTCCATGTTCCGATAATAGAGGAGATACTTTTTGAGCAATGGCTTGCATTTCGTCATTTGTTTCGGCACCTAATAAATTGAAAAAAGGAGTAGTAACTTTAGTCAATAACGCGCCACTTCTTTCCAATGCTTCTATCGTATTGGCAAAGCTGGGAGCTTCAGCATTATTCACAATGGCATCAATCTCTTTATTATGCACTTTCATGGCTTCTTCCATGGCTGGCATATAATGTTCGTTTTTTATTTTATCGAACGGAATAGTTCCATAAGGCGTGTTGTACTTTTCCAAAAGTGGATTACCGGCTTGTGCCATGCCACTCAATGTAATTGCTGTCATTAGCAAAAATGTTTTTGTTGTCATATTAATATTTATTTTATTTCCTCAAAATCGGCATATTCGCCTTCGTTTTTGTTGAATATTTTTGTTCGTTGTTTACCCGATGGTTGTGGATTTGATGGTTGATTATATTGTTTATTATTCGAATTTGTACGACGACCAAAACTAAAAATGGAACGAATAAAACCAAGCACAAATAGCACAATAAGTAATACTACAAAAATTACGATAAAAAAAAATGAAATTAAAATTCCCATATCTCTTAAACTTTATGAACCTTACAAACTTTATAAACTTTAAAACACCGCTTGTGCTACCCGTTTTACGCTTTGCGTAGCCATTAAACTGTAAAAATGAATGCTTGGTATGTTGTTTTTTATCAAGTCTTTAGCTTGCAACGTGCACCACTCCACTCCTACTTCGGTAGCATCAGCATCGGTCTTACATTTGCGAAGTTCGGCCACAAACTCTTCCGGAAAATCAGTCTTAAAAATTTTGGGCAACACTGTCATCTGATTCAAAAATGTAAGTGGCTTCAACCCCGGAATAATGGGCACATGAATACCTACATTACGGCATTTATCTACAAAATCATAATACTTTTTGTTATCGAAAAACATTTGCGTAACCAGATATTCAGCTCCTGCATCAACTTTTTGCTTGGCGTAAAATAAGTCAGTATCCAAATTGGGTGCTTCTTCGTGTTTCTCAGGATAACAGGCCATACCGTACGAAAACGGCTGCATAGAAGTTTTCATTTGCGAACCATCCAAAAAATAACCCTCATTAAATCGGTTTACTTGTACTTGCAGTTCGGTAGCGAATGCATTACCAGTAGCCACAAATCCTTTTTCGTGTTTAGCTTTATCGCCACGCAGCAATAGTAAATCGGTAATACCTAAATACTGTAAATCAATCAGTGCATATTCAGTTTCTTCCTTTGTAAATCCGCTGCAAATAATGTGTGGAACCACCGGAACCTTATATTTGTGCTGAATGGCAGCTGCAATAGCCACCGTTCCTGGGCGGTGACGCTCCGATACACGCTCGAACAATCCGTTGGCAGTTTCCTTAAAAACCAGCTCACTACGGTGTGTGGTAATGTTTATGTATTTGGGGTCAAATTCCAGCAAAGTCTCAATTGTACGGTTTACGCCGTCCATACCATTACCCTTCAACGGCGGCAGCAGTTCGAACGAAAAAGCAGTTTTACCCGTATTGTTAATGCTCTCTACAACACTCATCTTTATTGCATTTTTTTTAATTGACTGCAAAATTAGCACTTTATTGCAAAACTTCAACTAAACGGGATGATTTTATAACAAAGTTTGCGAAATAAGAAAAGTTGAAACTCTAATATTCTTTTTGATCAATAATTTATTGTTTAAGTGGACATAGTCCTATACAGTACAATTGCCATGAAACGTTGCCTTTATAAACTTGACAAAAGTCATTCAAGCGCACTTTTTT
>JBMOHZ010000003.1:0-25581 GCA_049317585.1 Paludibacter sp. | reverse complement strand
ATTTACAAAACCTTTCCCCATGAGCCAAGCCCACATCCTATTCACCATTACAGCTGCAAACTGATTGTTGTGTGAGCCAGTGAGCCAATTTACATAAGTGGCACGCCAGTCGGTTCCAGGCTTTAAAAATACCGAAGTTTTGTCCGGTAAATTCACCGATTGCGTTAAGGCATCGTTCTGATAATCAAGATAAATAATTTCCTCTTTCCATTCCTTAGTGCTTTTAAATTTAAGTTGCGAGAAAAACACTGAACCTTCGGTATCCGAAACTCTTTTACCAAGAAAAAGCAGGTTGATATTATTGTAATAAATTTGGGGAGTGCGAGTTGGAAATGCACGATAGAAATTAACGGCAGGTTCTCGGAAATTGCTTCCTGTTGACAATAATAATTCTTTTACAAACGCATTATAAGGATTGTTAGTGCTAATATTTTCATAAATCCACCTATTGTATGCTTGCACGCCATTGGGCCAGAGGTTGCTTGGGAACTCTGATTTTATGCGTAAAATATCGCCCCAACGCATAGTCATGTATTGTATATATGCTTCTGAATCAAGTAATTCATCTATTAACTGACTACGTTTGTCTACTGCTGTCGATGATAAAAATGCTTTTACCTTTTCGGGTTGTGGTAATCGTCCCGTGACAGCAATACTAGCTCGTCGAAGAAAAACAGCATCGGAACAAATATCGTTCAAAGTCGCATTTGCAGCCATTATCCCTGAAATGGAAAATACGATACAAAGCAATGCTAAAGTGTTTTTTATCAACATATTGTTTTTAGTAATTAAATTTGAATTTCAGCTATTCCTTCAATCTCCACTAATAATTCAGGTCTGCAAACTTCAGCTTCGAGATAAATGGATTGTATTGCGGGCCATGCTTTTTCCACTTCCGATTTTACGGATTCAAAATCATTTTTGTTTTTCACATAAACCCTAATGGACGTAAGCTTTGCATCCATTTTTACTTGCCAGCCATTATTTTCTAAATTTTCCGACGATATTAGGTAATTAATATTAGCAATGGTTTCGATAGTTTGAAGAGATACATTGTCGATATGCGAACTTTTTTCATTTCGTATAGCAGCCGTACCCGATACAAATATAATACATTGTTTGCTGGAAATCAATACTTTTGCACGTTCAAATTTTGGGGTCGATTTTAAAAGATCCGTTTCCCCACCGATCAATACCGTATCTGAATACTTATAGGCAGGAATTTGAAGTGTGTTGTCAATGGGAATAATACGTGTTTCGAACGTCGGTTTTATTGCAATTAAACTAACCAACAGGCAATTTATTGAAATTGAGATTCCTGTAGCTGCAGGATAACCATTGGTAAAAGCGCTGTTATTGTAAAATTTGGAACGAGCATTATTGAATAGCTGATAATGCTGGTTGCCGTTTTCGAAATCCACAATGCGGCCTATGTAATTCCATTGTCGCACAATGTGATGTGGTTCAAAACCTTCAAAATGAAGCAAGTTGGCCAATTTTGAGAATATGTTTAATCCTTGATTGGAGTATTCTTCACTTATGCAATCGGCGCTGAGACCTGGTATCCAAATTGATTTTCCCCATTGCATGTCAATTAAAGCATAAGGAATGCCGTTAAGTTGTTTAAACTCAATATTATCTTTTTTTGATGATTTTAAAGTTGTGACTTCTAAACCATAAGTATAAGGTTGGATAAGTGGTTGAGGTATAAAACTAACCAAAGGTGAAGGTTCAAAATACGAAGAAACAATTGTACGAATATCCCCTAAATTGGAATTAAATTCAGCATCGTTGCAGTTTCCGAAAAACGTAAGACTGATAATATTTTCTTGGTTTTGAATGCATGATATAAGTTCGCAGATAGCAATTGCTAAGGCTTTTTCGGATGTTTGGAAATACGTAATTTCAAAAGGATTATTCATTCTTATTTTCGGTTACAATTGCCTTGTTTGACTGAAAATTCAAATGAAGGTTTAAACTCAATTCAAATTACAGAGAATATTTCGTCTATATAAAAAAAGAATCACCTGTTCTGAAACTTAATGTCTCAAAACAGGTGATTCAATACTATTTAATCCGTTTCGTTTTTAGAACTTCCAGCCAAGCGAAATTACAAAATTGGAATTCAAATCGGGTTTTTCTTGCCATTTGGCTGTATACACATCGTTAATTAAATTAAGTCGAGCATCCAGGGTAAACATAAGTATATCAAGTCCGGCACCAACTTCCATACCAACTGAAGCTTTTTTAAATTCGCCAATCAATTGGGTTTTGTCAATTGTAGCTCCACTTGTAAGGGTTTTAAAGTCGAGACTCGACCCTGCATTCATTCTGAACTTTGGCCCGGCAAAAGCACGTAAATTTAATAATTTTAAATCTACAATTTTATAGCCTATCAAAACAGGAACATCAATGGTGCTAAAAGTCACATAATTATCAACATCGGTCAATGAACCTGGATTTACAAGATTTGAAACACTTAAATTGAAAGTTTTCTTTTGTAAAGCATAGAGTAATTCAGGTTGTACATAGAGTTTTTTGCCTAGTCCTAAGCGTGCAAAAATACCACCATGAAACCCATTGGCTACTTCGCCAGCCACTGTATTCAAATTATAATTGCCCGACGTAACTGAACTTACATTATCCAACGACAAAGAAGAGTTGTATCCTCCCTTTATACCAAAATTGAACTGAGCATTGGCAAAGATCCATGCAAATAGCAGTGCTGCCATCGTTAAAATTATTCTTTTCATGCGTTTAATTTTTTAAAAGTATTAATATTAAATTATTTTGTAACATTATCAATTATTGTACCATTTTGTAGTTAAAACAATTTGTTAAGTCAGAAAGTTTTTGATTTTGTGCTAAAATCTATTTTTTGGCATGTATTTTGGTTTATTTTCCAAATACATATTGCTTTTATTTAATCATAAAAAGATGTATCTTTGCGAAATATTAATTCTTATAAAAAGTTGTTTGTTATGAAGTTGAAAATTGTAATCCTAATTGCTTTTGTTAGTTTGTGCCACGTATCGTGGGCCGAAGATGATGAAAAAGACGATAAGAAAGTATGGTTTGGACCAAAATATGGACTTGATGTAGTTTCGTCAACTGCCGACTTAGCTTCACTCACCGAACAGTTAAAAACCAATTATCAAGTAGGATTCTTTATGCAATTAGGTAAAAAAATCTATTTCCAACCCGAAATATATTATTCGTCGTACACTACGAACCCTACAACTAATGCGAAAATAAATTACGTAAAAGCACCTATGATGCTCGGACTTCAAGTTTTAGATTTAAGTTTAATTAGTCTGCATTTGAATGGCGGACCATCGTACCTCAAACAACTCGATAGCCTAAACAAAGGTGTTATTAACTGGGAAGTTGGTGCTGGTATTAATTTGCTTGGTTTTATCACTACCGATTTACGATACACAATTCAAAAAAAGACTACAGCAGGTTTACAAATCGAACAACTTATTTCGAATGGCGGCATGTTGAACCTTACAGTTGGACTAAGACTTTAATTTTGAGTAAAGAATTCTTTTTTAAAATGCATACCCCACATTCAGCGAAAGTGGTATTTTAACTGCTTCGTTAAACACATGTGTATTACCATTCGAATAATGTCCAATGCGAATTTCGGCATTTAAGTTTCGGTTTTCACCAAAAAACACGCCAGTTCCCATATTGTCCTGAAAGGTGAAATGTCCACCTAGTTCTTCGTTGTCGAGTTTGGTTTTCGATATGTAAGTAGGCCCAGCTACCGAGTAATAAAAGTAAGCATCGAACTTTTTAGCATGCCAATAACTAAGGCGAAATACCGGAAAAATTGACAAGGTAAAAAACTTTTCTTTCGTGAAATTATTGGCTGCAACACCTTTGCTTTGCCAACTCGAAGCATTTATACCCCAATCCAACGAGAATACTTTTGGCCCGTGAAACACATTGCGTTGATAAGTGAGATGTACACCACTTTCAACTTCGGCTTCGCCACCCCAAAAAATGGGTATTTTGCCCGATACAGCATTGTTTACACCATAGCCCAACACATTACTCGTGTATCCAATTTGCAACCATTGTTTTGGATGCTTGTAGCCGAGTGCCACTGCTTTTTTGAGTCGCTCGGGTGTAAACGTGCGAAAATTATACGAAAACCCAGAGCCAATAAAAGTAGTGAGTGGTTGTTTGTTGGCTTTGCTTTCGGGCGAGTAATTGGCACACAACTGCAATGCCCACCGATTACTTACGTGATACTTTACACCTGCTCCAAATAAAAATGTGGCATAATTTACATTCTTTACAATTGGGTTGTTGTTTACATCCTCAAATCCATTTCGTGTAATTGTACCCAGACCAACTTCGCCATATATTGAAAAATTATTGCTCAGGGGCAATGTTGGTTTCAGTGTTAATCCACCTACATTCATACGCACTGTATTATTCGACGAGTTAGTTACGATTGGGGTATTCGTATTGTCGGCCATCATACCCACTTTGCCATAATGTACCCATATTACTGGGCGCATATAGGTAATTTGAGCTGAAAGGTACTTGTTGAATTCGTAGCCAAAAAGCACTAATCGAACCGATGTAGGTGGTACCGATACTGCCGAAAGTAATTTAAAGCCATTCTCAAGATGCTGCTGACCAAAAGGATGGTTGATAGCACCAATATTTACTTCAAAATACGATTTTTGCAACAAGGGAGGTATTTGCGATCGGGAATCCTGAGCTTGAAGTGTTATAAGGCATAAAACGAACGATAGAAATACAATGTTTCTTTTATAAAAATACATAGTGTGCGTATTGTTTTTTTGAGTTCACAAAATTAATCAAAAAATGGAAATAAAATGCTTCTTGCCAAAAAAGCAAGGGTAAATTACTTAAACCAATTGTATGAAGTTGCATTTCATTTTTTTTGTATCGAAAAATGATTCTATCTTTGTAGCAAAATAATTGATTTCAAATGGCCGATAAAATTCGTATTAATAAGTATATAAGTGATAGTGGAATGTGTTCGCGCAGGCAAGCCGATAAATACATCGAAACTGGTCATGTCGTAATAAATGGTCGAAAAGCAACTATTGGCGATATGGTTTCGAAGCACGACAAGGTTATGGTGAGCGGACTTTTGGTGGAGGCAAAAACCGAAGAAGAATTATTTTTGATGGCTTTTAATAAACCTGTTGGTATAATAAGTACTACCGAAACGGGTGTGCGCGATTCCATTATTGATTATATTGGGTATCACGAACGTATTTTTCCGGTTGGCCGGCTTGACAAAGAATCGCAAGGATTGATTTTTCTAACCAATAATGGCGATATTGTAAACAAAATACTACGTGCGGGCAATAAACACGAAAAGGAATATCTGGTAACCGTAAACAAACCAATATCGGATGATTTTATTCGACGAATGGCTAATGGTGTACCTATTTTGGGTGAAATGACAAAAAAATGCAAGGTAGCCAAAGAATCGGTATATACTTTTAAAATTACACTTATACAGGGGCTTAACCGTCAAATAAGGCGCATGTGCGAGTATTTTGGCTACGAGGTGCTCAAGTTGGAACGTGTTCGGATTATGAATATCACCCTCAAAGGTTTACCTGTAGGTGAATGGCGATTGGTAAACGACGACGAACTGAAAAAAATACGATTGGCAATAGCCGAATCGAGCAACGAACAGGTTGCGGCAAAACCTAGCACAAAAACTGCTAATGATAAAAGTACTGAAAAGGTACATCCAGCCACTAAGCGACCTGCTCCAAGTCGTTCAAATGCTCGTCATACTTCATTTTCCGACGCTAAGCCTGCTCGTAGAACTGAGCGAATAGTCGGCGATAATCCAAAAGCAAGGGACCTCCGTAATAAGCCAACAAACTCAACAGGTAAAAAGTCCGATTCAGTCAGAGGACCAAAACAAAATAGAGGTCGTAAATAGTTTGAATACAAATATTTATAATATTCTCAATGTTTAATGTTTAAATAATTAATTTCGTATGGATGTAAAAGAAAAAGTATTTGAAGCAATGAAGCAAGCAGGAGTACCTGTTAATGCTGGAAAATTAGTTGAACTCACTGGGCTCGATCGCAAAGAAGTTGATAAAGCAATGAAACAACTCAAAGCCGAAGAAGCCATTATTTCGCCTAAAGTTTGTTTTTGGCAGCCAAAGTGAGATAATGATTTTTTAATTTTTGATCAAAAACCGTCTTTCTGATAATCAGATAGGCGGTTTTTGGTTTGAAAATGTACACTAAAAACAACTCGAACGATTTTTTAAAATTATTTTTAAAAACATCTTTGTCAGTCAAAATATTATTCATATCTTTGCAGCCCATTTTGGAATAACTCCAAGTGAACAGAAAATTAAGTAGTTAAAGTAATAAAAACAAAAGAAAGATGCCTACAATTCAACAATTAGTTAGAAAAGGAAGAGCAGAACTCATCGACAAGAGCAAATCGCCTGCTTTGGATTCATGTCCACAGCGTCGCGGTGTGTGTGTTCGTGTGTACACTACCACTCCTAAAAAACCGAACTCGGCCATGCGTAAAGTTGCCCGTGTACGTTTAACTAACCAAAAAGAAGTGAATGCTTACATTCCGGGCGAAGGACACAACTTACAAGAACACTCTATCGTAATGGTACGTGGTGGTCGTGTAAAAGACCTTCCGGGAGTTCGTTATCACGTGGTTCGTGGAACATTGGATACAGCCGGAGTAAACGGTCGTACACAACGTCGTTCAAAGTACGGAGCAAAACGCCCTAAACCAGGACAACCAGCAGCTAAAGGAGCTCCGGTTAAAGGTAAAAAGAAATAATAACTGAGTTGTAAAGTTTATAAAGTTATAAGGTTCAAAAAGTTATAATGTTATAAAGTTTATAAAGTAAGTTCTAATTTCACTTTTCAAAAAACAAACTAACAAATTCAAGTTTAACAACTTGTTTGAGTTTAAAGGTAGCAGATGAAGGTTGAGTAAATAATTCGGAGGAATTGTTGAAGCAAAACTAAAGCAACCAAAAAACAAAAACGAAATTATTATTAAAGATGAGAAAATCGAAACCAAAAAAACGGGTCATCCTTCCGGATCCTGTTTTCAACGATTCGGTGGTTACAAAATTTGTAAACCACTTAATGTACGACGGTAAAAAATCAATCGCCTTCGACATTTTCTATTCGGCACTCGAAGTAGTTAAAAACAAACTACCGAATGAAGAAAAAACCTCACTTGATATCTGGAAAAAAGCCATCGAAAACATCACTCCCCTTGTGGAGGTAAAATCTCGCCGTGTTGGTGGTGCTACATTCCAGGTTCCTACTGAAATCCGTGCTGATCGCAAGGAGTCAATCTCAATGAAAAATCTTATTTTATACGCCCGTAAACGTGGTGGACGCTCGATGGCTGATAAATTGGCTGCCGAAATCGTTGACGCATTTAACAATCAGGGTGGTGCATTCAAACGCAAGGAAGACATTCACCGTATGGCTGAAGCAAACCGCGCATTTGCTCATTTTAGATTTTAATTGAAAACTAACTTATAAAAAAGAAATATCATTTTACAAATGGCTAAAGGAGATTTAAGTTTTAATAGAAATATCGGTATCATGGCGCACATCGATGCTGGTAAAACAACTACGTCTGAACGTATTTTGTTTTATACAGGATTGACTCACAAAATTGGTGAGGTACACGATGGTGCTGCTACCATGGACTGGATGGAGCAAGAGCAGGAGCGTGGTATTACCATTACTTCGGCTGCTACAACTACCTCGTGGGATTATTTAGGTGACAAATATAAAATCAACCTAATTGACACTCCGGGACACGTTGACTTTACTGTTGAAGTAGAGCGTTCATTGCGTATCTTAGATGGTGCTGTTGCTACATTCTGTGCAGTTGGTGGTGTTGAGCCTCAATCTGAAACAGTTTGGCGTCAGGCTGACAAATATAATGTGCCTCGTATTGGTTTCGTTAATAAAATGGACCGTTCGGGTGCTGATTTCTACGAAGTAATTCGTCAGATTAAAGCTGTACTTGGTGCAAAACCATGTCCTATTCAAATTCCAATTGGCGCTGAAGAAAAATTCAAAGGCGTTATTGATTTGGTGCAAATGAAAGCTATTCTTTGGCACGATGAATCGATGGGTGCTGAATATTCAGTGGAAGAAATTCCTGCTGATTTATTGGCCGAAGCGGAAGAATGGAGAGATAAAATGTTGGAAGTAATTGCAGAATACGACGATGTTTTAATGGAAAAATACTTTGATGATCCATCAACTATTACAATTGATGAAATTAAAGTAGCTATCCGTAAAGCAACATTATCAATGGAAATTAATCCAATGATTTGTGGTTCTGCTTTCAAAAATAAAGGCGTACAAACTATGCTTGATGCTGTTTGTGCTTACCTTCCAAGTCCGTTGGATACTCCTGAAACTATTGGTTTTGATCCACGTGATCCTGAAAAACAAGTTGTACGTCACCCTGATGCAAGCGAACCATTGTGTGCGTTGGCATTTAAGATTGCAACTGACCCTTATGTAGGTCGTCTTTGCTTTTTCAGAGTTTATTCTGGAAAATTACCTGCAGGTTCGTATGTGTACAACACTCGTTCCGAAAAGAAAGAACGTATTTCGCGTATTTTCCAAATGCACTCAAACAAACAAAATCCTGTTGAATTAATTTCGGCAGGGGATATTGGTGCTGGTGTAGGATTTAAAGATATTCGTACAGGTGATACACTTTGCGACGAAGCACATCAAATTACGTTAGAGTCTATGGACTTCCCACTTCCAGTAATCGGTATTTCTATTGAACCAAAAACTCAAAAAGATTTGGATAAATTGGGTATGGGATTAGCTAAATTGGCCGAAGAGGATCCAACATTTACAGTTCACACGCAAGAGCAATCTGGTCAAACTATTATTAGTGGTATGGGTGAGCTTCACCTCGAAATCATTATCGACCGTTTGAAACGTGAGTTTAAAGTGGAATGTAACCAAGGTCGTCCTCAGGTTTCGTACAAAGAGGCAATTTCTAAAGCAGTTGAAATTCGTGAGGTTTACAAAAAACAATCGGGTGGTCGTGGTAAATTTGCCGATATGATTGTTCGTGTAGAGCCAGCTGATAAAGATTTTGAAGGAACATTGCAATTTGTTGACGTGGTAAAAGGTGGTAATATTCCAAAAGAATATATTCCAGCTATCCAAAAAGGTTTTGCTTCAGCCATGAAAAATGGTGTGTTAGCAGGATTCCCACTGGATAAGTTGAAAGTAACTGTAATTGATGGTTCATACCACGCAGTTGACTCGGATCAATTATCATTCGAAATATGTGCTCAAATGGCGTATAAAGAAGCTTGCGCAAAAGCCAAACCAATTCTGTTGGAACCAATCATGAAAATGGAAGTGGTTACACCTGAAGAAAGTATGGGTGATGTGATTGGTGACTTGAACAAACGTCGTGGACAAGTTGAAGGTATGGAATCGAGCCGTACAGGTGCACGTATTGTAAAAGCAAAAGTGCCATTGGCTGAAACTTTTGGTTATGTAACTGCATTACGTACCATTTCATCAGGACGTGCAACATCGACTATGGAATTTGATCATTATGCTGAAGTTTCGAGTTCAATTGCTAAAGAAGTAGTTGCCGAAGCAAAAGGTAAAGTGGAACTTTTATAAGAATAACTGACAACAGACAATGAACGAAAGTTCATTTGTCTGATGTCATTATATAAAACCAGATAGTGAATGACTCTTATCTGGCTCAAAAAACAAAATAATTAATTTAAAAAAAGACATGAGTCAAAAAATTCGTATTAAACTGAAATCGTACGATCACAACTTAGTTGATAAATCAGCTGAGAAAATCGTAAAAACAGTGAAAGCAACAGGTGCTGTAGTAAGCGGACCAATTCCATTACCAACACACAAACGTATTTTTACTGTAAACCGTGCTACATTCGTAAACAAAAAATCGCGTGAGCAATTTGAACTTTCATCGTACAAACGTCTTATCGACATTTACAACTCTTCAGCCAAAACTGTTGATGCATTGATGAAACTTGAATTGCCAAGTGGAGTAGAAGTAGAAATTAAAGTATAAAACTACCCCTAACCCCTAAAGGGGAATTTTAATAGTGTAGTTTTTTTTGAAAAATAAATAAAGTAAACACGGCCGATCCCCCTTTAGGGGTTAGGGGTCATTTAAACAACAATTGAAATGCCAGGATTATTAGGAAAAAAAATCGGAATGACATCCGTTTTCAGTGCCGATGGTAAAAATGTACCATGCACTGTTATCGAAGCTGGTCCTTGTGTTGTTACTCAAATTAAAACTGTTGATAGTGACGGTTATGAAGCTGTTCAAGTAGGTTTTCAGGTTAAAACTGACAAACACACTAACAAAGCTGAAGCCGGCCATTTTAAAGCAGCAGGAGTAACCGCTCAAAGACACTTGGTTGAGTTCAAAGGATTTGAAACTGAATTCAAATTAGGTGATGCAATCACCGTAGAAATGTTCGAAGAAGACACATTTGTCGATGTAGTTGGAACTTCGAAAGGTAAAGGTTTCCAGGGCGTTGTAAAACGTCACGGATTTGGTGGGGTTGGACAAGCAACTCACGGACAGCACAATCGTTTACGTGCACCGGGTTCATTGGGAGCTTCTTCGTATCCTTCGCGCGTATTTAAAGGTATGCGTATGGGTGGACGCACTGGTGGCGATCAAATAACCATGCAAAACTTGCAGGTATTAAAGGTAATTCCGGAACATAATTTGATTCTTATCAAAGGTTCGGTGCCGGGAGCTAAAGGTTCAATCGTAATCATTAATAAATAATCATGGAAGTAAAAGTAGTAAATATTAAAGGAGAAGACACTGGGAAAGTAGTATCGCTAAGCGATGCAGTCTTCGGTATTGAGCCAAACGACCATGCTATTTATTTAGATGTGAAACAATATTTGGCTAACCAACGTCAAGGTACACACTCTTCAAAAGGCCGTAGTCAATTGTCGGGTAGTACTCGTAAATTAGGAAAGCAAAAAGGCGGCGGCGGCGCACGTCCAGGCGATATCAAATCTGGTGTTCGTGTTGGTGGTGGTCGTATGTTTGGTCCTACACCACGCGACTATAGTTTCAAACTAAACAAGAAAGTAAAACAATTAGCTCGTAAATCAGCATTGTCGTACAAAGCTGCTAATGGCTTAATTACTGTTGTAGATGCGTTTGATTTTGCTGCTCCTAAAACAAAGGATTTTGTGGCATTTATGACTAATTTACAGATAGTTGATAAAAAACCATTAATTATTTTACCAGTTGCAAATAAAAACGTATATTTGTCGGCTCGTAATTTAACGAACGTAAATGTGTTAACTGTCTCAGAATTAAACACTTATTCAGTGCTTAATGCTAAGACTCTTGTGCTCTCTGTAGAAACAGTAGATGCAATTGAACAAATTTTTAAAGCATAAGGAGGTATAGAAATGGCAATTATAGTAAAACCAATCGTTACAGAAAAGATGACTAAGCTGGGCGAGAAGCTAAACCGCTATGGCTTTAAAGTTCAGAAAAGCGCTAACAAGATTGAGATCAAACAGGCTGTTGAAGCCATGTATAATATTACTGTTACTGAGGTTAATACCTTAATAGTAGCTCCAAAGAAAAAAAATCGTTTCACTAAAAGTGGTGTGATTAATGGATCTACTTCGGCATATAAAAAAGCCATTGTTACAGTAAAGGAAGGAGAACAAATTGACTTTTATAGCAACATCTAAAAACAGTAAGCATTAAGTGGTATACAGAAAGCAATAAACAATATCAATTGTTTTGACAAACTGAAAACTACAAACTGCAAACTATAAAAATAAAAAATGGCTGTACGTAAATTAAACCCCATAACACCGGGGCAAAGACACAAGATTATTGGTACGTTCGACACAATTACTGCGAGCGCACCAGAGAAATCTCTTGTTATTGGCGGAGTAAAATCCGGTGGTCGTAACCATGATGGTAAAATGACCATGCGCTACATTGGTGGCGGACACAAGAAGAAATATAGAGTAATTGACTTTAAACGCAACAAAGATGGTATTCCTGCCACAGTAAAAAGCATTGAGTATGACCCGAATCGTTCGGCTCGTATTGCATTGTTGTTTTATGCCGACGGTGAAAAACGTTATATTCTTGCGCCAAACGGATTGAAGGTAGATCAGGTAGTTCTTTCGGGAGAAAAAGCTGCCCCTGAAGTTGGAAATGCTTTGCCATTGCAAAACATTCCATTGGGTACAATAATTCATAATATTGAATTACGTCCAGGACAGGGAGCCGCAATGGTTCGCTCGGCTGGTACATTTGCTCAGTTAACTTCTCGTGAAGACAAATACGCAATTATTAAATTGCCATCAGGTGAAGTTCGTAAAATTCTTGCTACATGTAAAGCAACAATTGGAACAGTAGGAAACTCAGATCATGCACTTGAGAGATCAGGTAAAGCAGGTCGCTCACGCTGGCTTGGACGTCGTCCTCGCGTACGTGGTGTAGCTATGAACCCAGTAGATCACCCCATGGGTGGTGGTGAAGGTCGTTCATCAGGAGGACACCCACGTTCTCGCAAAGGCTTGTTAGCTAAAGGGTACAAAACACGTGCTCCGAAAAAACAATCGAGCCAGTATATTATTGAAAGAAAGAAAAAATAATCAGAAAAAGTAAGTAAATAATATGAGTCGTTCATTAAAAAAAGGACCTTTTATAAATCTGAAGCTCGAGAAAAAAGTTTTAGCCATGAATGAAGCCGGCAAGAAAGTTGTCGTTAAAACATGGTCTCGCGCTACAATGATTTCACCTGATTTTGTAGGTCACACTATTGCAGTTCACAATGGAAATAAATTTATACCTGTTTACGTAACCGAAAATATGGTAGGTCATAAGTTAGGTGAGTTTTCACCAACTCGTAACTTCCGCGGTCACGGTGGTAAGAAAAAATAATCCATTGAAATTTTAAACAAGAAAAAATAAACATTTCAAAGAAAATGGGTGCAAGAAAAAAAATATCAGCCGATGCCAGAAAAGAAGCAAACAAATCGCTTTATTTCGCTAAGCTAAACGACGTACCAACATCACCGCGTAAAATGCGCCTTATGGCTGACCTTATCCGCGGAATGGAAGTTAACAAAGCGTTAAGCGTATTGAAATTCTCGTCGAAAGAAGCTTCTGGCAGATTAGAAAAATTACTAAAATCAGCTATCGCTAACTGGGAAAACAAATCCGAGCAAAAAGCTGACAATGTAGAATTATATGTAAGTAAAGTGTTTGTGGATTCAGCTACTATGTTGAAACGTTTACGTACTGCGCCTCAAGGCCGCGGATACCGCGTTCGCAAACGTTCGAACCACGTAACAATATTTGTAGATACTAAAATTACTAACGATAACGAAAATTAATTGCTCGATGGGACAAAAAATTAATCCAATAAGTAACCGCTTAGGAATTATCCGTGGATGGGATTCAAACTGGTACGGTGGAAACAATTATGGTGAAACCATATTGGAAGACCACAAAATCAGAAAATATCTGAATGCTCGTCTAGCAAAAGCAAGTATTTCTCGTATCATTATTGAACGTACGTTGAAATTTGTAACTATTACTGTTATGACAGCTCGCCCTGGTATTATTATCGGAAAAGGTGGACAGGAAGTTGACAAATTGAAAGAAGAATTGAAAAAAGTAACCGACAAGGATATACAAATCAATATTTTCGAAATTAAACGTCCGGAACTTGATGCTGTAATCGTTGCTAATAATGTAGCTCGCCAAGTTGAAGGTAAAATTGCTTACCGTCGTGCAACAAAGATGGCTATTGCCTCTACCATGCGCATGGGAGCTGAAGGTATCAAAATCATGTGTTCAGGTCGTTTGAATGGAGCCGAAATGGCCCGTTCGGAAATGTATAAAGAAGGACGTACTCCTCTGCATACTTTTAGAGCTGACATTGATTACGCTCATGCCGAAGCAATGACTAAAGTTGGTATCATTGGTATCAAAGTATGGATTTGCCGTGGCGAAATATGGGGTAAAAAAGATTTATCGCCAAATTTTGCGGCTAGCAAAGAAGCTACTCGTGGTAGTGGTGGTGGAAATGACCGTTTCAACAATGACCGTGGCGATCGCAAAGATCGTAACGACCGTGGAGGTAAAGGTGGTTTCAAAAAGAGAAAGAATTAACTGTTATAAATGAATTTGATAGAAGTAAATTATGTTACAACCTAAGAAAACAAGATTCAGGAGACAGCAAAAAGGGCGCATGAAAGGTGAAGCCCAGAGAGGCAATCAATTAGCGTTCGGATCTTTTGGCATCAAAACATTAGAATCAAAATGGTTAACCGGTCGTCAGATTGAAGCTGCTCGTATTGCTGTTACCCGTTATATGCAACGCCAGGGTCAAATCTGGATACGTATTTTTCCTGACAAACCTATTACTAAGAAACCTGCTGAGGTTCGTATGGGTAAAGGTAAAGGTGCACCCGAAGGATTTGTTGCTCCCGTTACACCGGGACGTATGTTATTTGAAGTAGAAGGCGTATCGTATGAGATAGCGAAAGAAGCATTACGCTTAGCAGCTCAGAAATTACCCGTAACTACAAAATTCGTGGTAAGACGCGATTATGATTTCACCTCTGTAAATGTGTAATGAATATGAAAACAAGAGAAATAAGAGAATTAAACACAAAAGAGATTCAGGAACGCGTGGATGCAGAAAAAGAGCATTTGGTTCGTTTAAAATTGAATCACGCCATTTCTCCGCTTGACAATCCATCGCAGATTAAAGTGGTACGTCGTACATTAGCTCGCCTTGCGACTGAATTACGTCAGCGAGAAATAAATCAATAAAATCAGACTCTGATGGAAACAAGAAATTTAAGAAAAGAGAGAACGGGTGTCGTTTTCAGCAACAAAATGGAAAAAACCATTACCATTGCTGTAAAATGGAAAGAAAAACACCCTATTTACGGAAAATTCGTAAATAAGACAAAAAAATATCATGCTCATGACGAGAAAAACGAATGTAACATAGGTGATACAGTTCGTATAATGGAAACTCGCCCGCTGAGTAAATTAAAAAGATGGAGATTAACTGAAATTATCGAAAGAGTTAAGTAATTATGATACAACAAGAATCAAGACTCATAGTTGCGGACAACAGTGGTGCTAAAGAAGCGCTTTGTATCCGCGTATTAGGAGGAACTAGCAAACGTTACGCTACATTGGGCGATATTATTGTGGTAACAGTGAAGAGTGTTATACCTTCATCTGATATCAAAAAAGGTATCGTTTCGAAAGCGGTTATTGTTCGTACAAAAAAAGAAGTTCGTCGCGCCGACGGATCATATATTCGTTTTGACGACAATGCTTGTGTGCTGTTAAACAATGCTGGTGAAATCCGTGGTAGCCGTATTTTCGGCCCTGTAGCGCGCGAATTGCGTGCAACAAACATGAAAATCATATCACTTGCACCTGAAGTGCTTTAATCTTCGAAAAAATTAATTTAAGATGAGTAAATTACATATTAAAAAAGGTGATACCGTTTACGTAAATACCGGTGTTGATAAAGGAAAAACCGGACGTGTGTTGGAGATTCTTGTGAAAGATCAACGCGCTATCGTAGAAGGTGTGAATATGGTGTCGAAGAGCACCAAACCAAGCGCAAAAAGTCCTCAGGGTGGTATAGTTAAACAAGAAGCTGCAATTCATATTTCGAACCTTAATCCGGTAGAAAAAGGAAAACCAGTACGAGTTGGACGTAAATTAAACGCAGAAGGCAAATTAGTACGTATTTCTAAAAAGACAGGAGGAGAAATTTAAGATGAATACAGCAAATTTAAAACAAGATTACAGAGAACGAATCGTTCCTGCATTGATGAAAGAATTTGGTTATTCTTCGGTAATGCAAGCTCCTAAACTTGAGAAAATTGTATTGAATCAAGGTTTAGGCATAGCTGTGGCTGACAAAAAAATTATCGAAGTGGCTATCAATGAAATGACAACCATTACAGGTCAAAAAGCTGTTGCTACTATCTCTAAAAAGGATATTTCGAACTTCAAATTACGTAAAAAAATGCCTATTGGTGTTCGTACAACTTTACGTGGCGACAAAATGTATGAGTTTCTTGAAAGACTTGTACGTGTAGCGCTTCCACGTGTACGTGACTTTAAAGGTATTGATAATAAATTTGATGGTCGTGGAAATTATACACTTGGTATAACTGAGCAAATTATTTTTCCAGAAATCAACATTGATGGCATTTCTCGTTTGTTAGGCATGAACATTACATTTGTAACTACTGCTCCAACTGATGAAGAAGGTTTTGCATTGTTGAAAGAATTCGGATTACCATTTAAGAAAAACTAATTAGAAGAAACAATGGCAAAAGAATCAATGAAAGCCCGCGAGGTTAAAAGAGCCAAGCTGATAGCTAAATATGCTGCAAAACGTGAACAAATTTTGAAAGATGGCAATTACGATGCCCTTCAAGCTTTACCACGCAACTCGTCGCCTATCCGTGCACACAACCGTTGCAGTATCACCGGTCGTCCAAAAGGATATATGCGTCAGTTCGGAATCTCACGTATTCAGTTCCGCGAAATGGCTTCGAAAGGCTTAATCCCCGGAGTGAAAAAAGCAAGCTGGTAACCCCTGAATCCCTTAAAGGGGACTTATGATTACCATTTAAACAATGAATAATTGCTGCCAATATCCCCCTTTAGGGGTTAGGGGTAGATTTATTAAATAATTAAATATTGTCCCGGTAGTCGGGATTAATTTAAAAACAATTTTTTATGACAGATCCAATCGCAGATTATTTAACCCGATTGCGGAATGCTATCAAAGCAAACCACCGAGTGGTGGAAATTCCAGCATCGAATTTAAAAAAGGAAGTTACCCGTATTCTACATGAAAAAGGGTATATCCTTAACTACAAGTTTGTAGAAGAAGGACCTCAAGGCACTATCAAAGTAGCTTTGAAGTACGATCCAGTAAACAAGGTAAATTCAATCAAGAAATTGATTCGTATTTCAACTCCAGGTTTACGCCAATACGTTGGTTACAAAGAAATGCCACGTGTTTTGAATGGTTTGGGTATTGCAATTCTTTCGACCTCGAAAGGTGTAATGACAAACAAAGAAGCTGCTACTCTTAAAGTAGGTGGTGAAGTTATATGTTACGTTTATTAATAGAGGGAGGAAAGAAAAATGTCAAGAATTGGAAAATTGCCCATTAGTATTCCTGCCGGAGTAACAGTAACGGTACAAGATAGTGTTGTAACCGTAAAAGGCCCAAAAGGTACGTTAACACAAGAAATTAACCCAAATATCAATATCGAAATCGAAGGTTCAACATTAACTGTTGTACGTCCGGATGACGAAAAACAAAATCGTGCAAATCACGGATTGTATCGATCATTAATTCAAAATATGATTACTGGTGTTTCTGAAGGTTACAAAAAAGTACTTGAGCTTATAGGTGTTGGATATCGTGTTTCAAATCAAGGTCAGGTTCTTGAACTTGCGCTTGGATATACACACAATATATTTTTAGGTTTAGCCGACGAAATTAAAGTTGAAACCAAAACAGAACGTAATCAAAACCCATTGATTATTTTGGAAAGTGCCGATAAACAACTTATCGGACAGGTTTGTGCTAAAATCCGCTCATTCCGCAAACCAGAGCCTTACAAAGGTAAAGGTGTTCGCTTCCAAGGTGAAGTTGTACGTCGTAAAGCCGGAAAATCGGCCGGTAAAAAATAATTAATGTAAATAGGTGAAATTATGTCAGGAAAATCAGATAGAAGAGTAAGAATTAAAGCGCATATCCGTCACAAAGTGTCAGGTACAGCTGTAAAACCACGTTTGACCGTATTCCGCAGTAATGCTCAGATTTACGCTCAAGTGATTGACGATGTTCAAGGTGTTACATTAGCATCAGCGTCATCGGCTTCAATAAAAGAAAAAATATCGAAAACCGAACAAGCAGCTCAAGTTGGAAAACTAGTAGCTAAAGTTGCTCAGGAAGCAGGTATTGTAGAAGTGGTATTTGACCGTAATGGTTATTTATATCATGGTAGAGTTAAACAATTGGCCGAATCAGCTCGTGAAGCAGGTCTTAAATTTTAATCAAGTAAGGCAACAAATAATATGAATAAAGTAAAAACAACCAACGATCTGGAATTAAAAGACAGATTAGTAGCTGTAAACCGCGTTACAAAGGTGACAAAAGGTGGACGTACGTTCAGTTTTTCGGCTATTGTTGTGGTAGGTAACGAAGATGGTGTTGTAGGATGGGGACTTGGTAAAGCTGGCGAGGTAACTGCAGCTATTGCCAAAGGAACTGAAGCTGCCAAAAAGAACTTGATTAAAGTTCCGGTGCTTAATGGTACAATACCTCACGAACAACTTTCGAAATTTGGTGGTGCACAGGTGTATATTCAACCTGCTTCGCACGGTACTGGAGTGAAAGCGGGTGGTGCGATGCGTGCAGTATTGGAAAGTGTAGGCGTAACCGACGTTTTGGCTAAGTCAAAAGGTTCGTCGAACCCACACAACCTTGTTAAAGCAACAATTGTGGCTTTGAGTGAATTGCGCGATGCACAAACGGTTGCTCAAAATCGTGGTATCTCTTTAAATAAAGTGTTTAACGGCTAATTTAAAAATTAATATGGCAACAATTAAAATAAAACAAGTTCGTAGTAAAATCAAATCGCCAAGAACTCAGAAATTGACTTTGGAAGCATTGGGTTTGAAAAAAATGAATGCCGTAGTTGAACACGAAGCCACACCTCAAATTTTGGGTATGGTTGCTAAAGTGAAACACTTGGTAGAAGTGATTAAATAATTATTATTCCTTAGACTCTTTAAAAAAAAAGATATGAACTTAAGTAATTTAACCCCTGCAGTTGGTTCTGTAAAGACTCGCAAACGTATCGGTCGTGGTACCGGTTCTGGTTTAGGCGGAACTTCTACACAAGGGCACAAAGGACAGAAATCACGTTCGGGATATTCAAAGAAAATTGGATTCGAAGGTGGACAAATGCCTATTCAACGTCGTTTACCAAAATTTGGTTTCAAAAACGTGAATCGTGTTGAATATAAAGCTATTAATATTGATACATTGGAAGTGATTGCTACTTCTAAGAAAATTACTAAAATTGGTTTAGCTGAATTGCGCGAAGCGGGATTCTTATCTAAAACTGCTTTGGCAAAAATTCTTGGAAAAGGAGTTCTTACAGTTAAGATTGATGTTGAAGCAAATGCATTTTCAAAATCGGCCGAAGAAGCTATCGTAGCCGCAGGTGGAACCGTAGTAAAATTATAAGCACATGAAATTTATAGAGACACTAAAAAATATCTGGAAAATAGAGGACCTTCGCAGTCGACTTCTTACAACCATTTTGCTTGTAATGGTTTATCGTTTTGGTTCATACATTGTTCTTCCGGGTATTGACCCAACCGCGTTATCGGCGTTGAAAGCTCAAACCAGTGGTGGTTTATTAGCATTGTTGGATATGTTCTCTGGTGGTGCCTTTGCAAATGCTTCGGTATTTGCATTGGGTATTATGCCCTATATTTCTGCATCTATCGTAATTCAGCTTTTATCAATTGCTGTACCTTATTTTCAGAAGTTACAGCGCGAAGGTGAAAGTGGACGTCGTAAGATGAACCAATATACGCGTTACCTTACAGTAGCCATTTTGTTATTGCAAGGTCCATCGTATTTAATTAACCTTAGTGTACAAATGGCTCAAGCTGGTACAGCAATGCCTGCAACCTTCTGGTTTACTTTATCTACAACATTGATATTGGCCGGTGGTAGTATGTTTGTAATGTGGCTTGGTGAGCGTATAACAGACAAAGGTATTGGTAATGGTATTTCATTTATCATCCTTGTTGGTATTATATCTCGTTTCCCAGGTGCAGTTATCAAAGAATTTGCTTCACGCTTAAACGATTCGGGTGGTGGTTTAATTATGTTCCTTCTCGAATTAGTATTCTTGTTATTGGTTATTGCTGCTTCTATTCTGTTAGTTCAGGGTACGCGCAAAATTCCAGTACAATATGCTAAACGTGTAGTAGGAAATAAACAATATGGTGGTGTACGTCAGTATATTCCTTTAAAAGTGAATGCTGCAGGTGTAATGCCTATCATTTTTGCTCAAGCTATTATGTTTATACCTGTTACATTAGCAGGATTTGCTCACTCCGAAACTATCAGTAGCTTTGTAGGTGCATTTATGAATAATACAGGTTTTTGGTACAACTTTGTTTTTGCATTAATGATTATTGCATTTACGTATTTTTATACTGCAATTACTATTAATCCAACTCAAATGGCCGAAGAGATGAAACGTAATAATGGTTTTATTCCAGGTATTAAGCCAGGTAAACGTACTGCTGAGTATTTAGATGATATCATGTCGCGTATTACTTTGCCAGGATCTATGTTCCTAGCATTAGTGGCAATTATGCCTGCATTTGCAAAAATGTTAGGAATTAATGATTCATTTGCTCAATTTTTTGGTGGAACATCATTATTGATTTTAGTAGGGGTGGTGCTTGATACACTGCAACAAATAGAAAGTCACTTGTTGATGCGTCATTATGATGGATTAATGAAATCAGGACGAATTAAAGGTCGTACTGGTGGAGCTTCAGCTTACTAATAATCGAACAGAATGATTTATTTGAAATCTGACGAGGAAATTGAATTACTTCGTATCAGTAATCAGATAGTAGCTAAAACATTAGCTGAAATTGCAAAAATAGTTGCACCGGGTGTTACTACCGAAGACTTGAACAAGCTTGCTGATACATATATCAGAGATAATGGCGCAGTTCCTGGCTTTTTAGGATATCATAATTTTCCGAAGTCAATTTGTACGTCGGTTAATGATGAAGTAGTACACGGAATACCTTCGGCCCAAGTAGTATTGCAGGAAGGCGATATAGTTTCGGTAGATTGTGGAGTATATAAAAATGGATTTCATGGCGATTCGGCTTACACGTTTTGTGTAGGCAATGTAAAACCCGAAATTGTTGAATTACTTCGCGCAACCAAGGAATCACTTTACAAAGGTATTGAACAGGCACAAGAAGGAAAGCGGTTAGGAGATGTAGGATATGCCATACAAGATTACTGTGAACAAAGAGGTTACTCGGTAGTTCGCGAAATGATTGGACATGGTGTAGGACGAAATTTACACGAAGCACCCGAAGTTCCAAATTATGGACGACGAGGAAATGGTGTAATGCTGAAATCAGGAATGACAATTGCCATTGAACCTATGATAAACATGGGAAAAAGGCAACTAACATTCGAAAAAGATGGTTGGACTACACGTACAATTGATCGACAAATGTCAGCACATTTCGAACATTCCATTGCAATAAGGCGTGGTAAAGCGGATATATTATCAAGTTTCGAATATATAGAACAAGTATTAGGCAACAAAGCAATTTAATTTATGGCCAAACAAGCAGCAATTGAGCAGGACGGAACTATCATTGAAGCATTATCAAATGCTATGTTTCGGGTCGAATTGGAAAACGGTCACGTTATAACAGCTCATATTTCAGGTAAAATGCGTATGCATTATATTAAAATTTTACCAGGCGATAGAGTAAAAGTTGAAATGTCGCCCTACGATTTATCGAAAGGCCGCATATCGTTCCGTTATAAATGATCCATAAATCCTCTAATGGGGACTTAATGAAAAGAAGAAAAACAAATTAAATATCTTCAGAATATGAAAGTAAGAGCATCGGTAAAAAAGCGCACCGACGATTGTAAAATCGTTCGCCGTAAAGGTCGCTTATACGTTATTAACAAAAAAAATCCCAAGTACAAACAACGTCAGGGATAAATAAAAATTTTATAAGCAAAATAAATTAAGTTTATGGCTATAAGAATTGTAGGAGTAGATTTACCCCAGAACAAACGTGGGGAAGTTGGATTGACTTATATCTACGGAATAGGTCGCAGTAATGCAAAAAAGATTTTAGAAGACGCTGGTGTTGACATCAACATCAAAGTAAAAGATTGGACTGACGACCAGGCAGCTAAAATCCGCGAAATCATTGGCGCTGGATACAAAGTAGAGGGTGATCTTCGTTCGGAAGTACAACTAAACATCAAACGCTTGATGGATATTGGTTGTTACCGTGGAGTTCGTCATCGTATCGGTCTACCATTGAGAGGACAAAGTACGAAAAATAATGCTCGTACTCGTAAAGGTAAAAAGAAAACAGTTGCAAACAAGAAAAAAGCAACTAAATAAGGTTTAACTGTTAGCGAATTTTAGAAAAGCTAAAAAAATTATTTAACTAATATGGCAAAGAAAACAGTTGCAGCCAAGAAAAGAATTGTTAAAGTTGATGGTGCAGGTCAATTACATGTACACTCATCGTTTAACAATATCATTGTAACCCTTACAAATGGCGCCGGTCAGGTAATATCATGGTCGTCGGCAGGTAAAATGGGTTTCCGCGGCTCTAAGAAAAACACCCCTTATGCAGCTCAAATGGCAGCTCAGGATTGTTCAAAAGTTGCATTCGATTTAGGATTGCGCAAAGTGAAAGCTTACGTTAAAGGTCCGGGTAATGGTCGTGAATCAGCTATTCGTACTGTACATGGTGCAGGTATCGAAGTGATTGAGATTGTTGACGTTACACCACTTCCACACAATGGCTGTCGTCCTCCAAAACGCAGACGCGTTTAATTTGAAGATTATTCAATTTCAAGATTTGAAGATTTGATAATTAATAAGGTTTGTTTGTACTAAGTAGTTGTCTCGGTTTATGATTGCAGTATTTAACCTCTCAGCAGTCGCGGCAAAAATCGATATGTACGAAGTGATAGGACAAATCATTTTTATAATAAATAAAAAAATAAAAGAAAAATGGCAAGATATATTGGACCAAAGTCAAAAATTGCCCGTAAGCTAGGTGAAGCTATTTTCGGACCTGATAAAGTGTTGGCGAAAAAGAATTATCCTCCTGGACAACACGGACAAAACCGACGCAAAAAAACGTCGGAATATGGTATACAGTTACGCGAAAAGCAAAAAGCCAAATATACTTATGGTGTATTGGAAAAACAATTCCGTAATATGTACGAAAAAGCGCAACGTACCAAAGGTGTTACCGGTGAAGTATTGTTGCAATTACTCGAATCACGTCTCGACAATATCGTGTACCGTTTAGGTTTTGCACCTACACGTTCAGGAGCCCGTCAGTTAGTGAGCCACAAACACATTACTGTTAATGGTAAAGTAGTGAATATTGCATCGTATCATGTTCGTGCAGGACAAGTAATTGCCGTTCGCGAAAAAGATAAATCGATGGAAGTAATAGCTGCTTCGTTAAACGGATTCAACCATACAAAATATCCTTGGATTGAGTTTAATGCTGCTTCATTATCAGGTGTTTATTTACATATCCCTGAACGCGAAGATATTCCAGAAAATATCAAAGAACAATTAATCGTTGAGTTGTACTCTAAATAATACGTAAAACCATGGCTATATTAGCATTTCAAAAACCTGAAAAGGTTATCATGTTGGAGGCTGACGCATTTCAAGGTAAATTTGAATTCCGTCCTCTTGAACCAGGTTACGGTATTACTATTGGTAATGCTTTACGCCGTATTCTTTTGTCTTCATTAGAAGGTTTTGCCATTACATCGATAAAAATTGCCGGTGTTGATCATGAGTATTCAACTATACCAGGTGTTATTGATGATGTTACCAATATTATTCTTAATCTGAAACAAGTACGTTTCAAACAGATTGTCGAAGATGTTGATAGCGAAAAGGTAACTATTAATGTATCCGGAGTAAGTGAGTTTAAAGCGGGTGATATAGGTAAGTATTTCTCAGGATTCGAGGTATTGAACCCCGGATTGGTGATTTGCGAACTTGATCCTTCGGCTAATTTTCAAATTGATATTGCTGTTAACAAAGGACGTGGATATACTCCCGCCGAAGATAACAAAGTATCGAACGGAGAAGCTGGAATCATACCTATCGATGCCATTTTTACACCCATACGCAATGTAAAATATACAATCGAAAACTTCCGTGTGGAGCAGGTTACTGACTACGAAAAATTGGTTATCGATATCAACACCGATGGTTCAATACATCCAAAAGATGCCTTGAAAGAAGCTGCCAAAATTTTAATTCATCACTTTATGCTTTTTAGCGACGAAAAAATTTCGTTGGAAATAGTTGAAGGGGAAGAAAGCAGTGAATTCGATGAGGAAATACTACACATGCGTCAGTTGCTGAAAACCAAATTGACCGATTTGGAACTTTCGGTACGTGCATTAAACTGCCTTAAGGCTGCCGATGTTGAAACATTAGGCGAATTGGCAGGTTTCCATAAACACGATTTGCTAAAATTCCGCAACTTTGGTAAAAAATCGCTTACCGAATTGGACGAAAAGCTAGAAAGCCTTAATCTGTCGTTCGGAATGGATCTTGCAAAGTATAAATTAGATAAAGAGTAAAGAAATGAGACATAATAAAAAATTCAACCATTTAGGCCGTAAAACGGCTCACAGAAAGGCAATGTTGTCCAATATGGCTATCTCTCTGATTGAACATAAGAGAATAGCTACAACCCTTGCTAAAGCCAAAGCGCTGAGAGTATATGTAGAGCCATTGCTTAACAAAGCAAAAGACGATACTACGCATTCGCGCCGTTTAGTTTTTGCTAATTTACAAAACAAAGAAGCAGTTACCGAATTGTTTCAGAATATATCTTTGAAAATTGCTGACCGTCCAGGTGGTTACACGCGTATCCTTCGCACTGGCTTCCGTTTGGGCGATAATGCCGAAATGTGTATTATCGAGTTGGTTGATTACAACGAAAACATGCTGAAAGAAAAAGCAACTAAAAAAGCAGCCCGTACACGTCGTTCGAGTGCCGCTAAAAAAGCCGAAACTGTAGTAGCTGAACCAGTTGCTGCTCCTGTAGTAGAAGCTCCTGTTGCTCCTGCTGCCGAAGAAGCTAAAGCTGCTGAGTAATTCAATATCAAAACGCTACAAGTAAAAAGAGCAAAATTCTATACGTAGAATTTTGCTCTTTTTTTATTTGCATTAGTTGGCTTGCATTGTCAAACTTACAGTTGTCAAGCATTCACCATAACTATTTTTTTTCTACCAATTCTTTTAGTTTTTTATTCATTTCTTCAAATCCATTTGTAGTATTGATATCGAGCATTTTTTTGAACATTGGAACCAGAATTCCTTTAAAACTTTCGCTCTGGATAAAAGTTGTTGTTCCATTTCCATTGTCTATCAATTCAAATTTGTGAAGCCCGTCAAACAGACCTGGAATGATTAAATGTCCAAGCCAACTTAATTCTTTATTAACGTCATAACTTAGAATTTTTGGTTTAAAAGTCATACCTGTTGCTTCTGGTGGTTCCAGCCTTGCAATGATGATATTGCCTGCTTTTACTTCCCCTTTTATTGATTTGATAAAAGGATTCCAATTTGGGTAATTGTCAAAGTTTGTAA
>JBMOHZ010000002.1:0-26374 GCA_049317585.1 Paludibacter sp. | reverse complement strand
TGCCAATGCACCTTTAAATTCATATACACCTGATTTTAAAACTTTACCGGCTGGTTTTAAAGTAATCTTTTTTGTTGTGCCATTTATAGTTAGGTTCCCTGTCACTGCAACCAACACATCTGAACTTGTCTGTTGAAACGAATTAACTTCGGTCATTTTAAAAGTGATTGAAGGATAAGTATCAGCATTAAAGGCCTCGTACGTTTTTGTATCCATCAGTTTTTCTTTACTTTTAATACCTTTAACCGGAATATTTACCACCATAGATTGAACCTGATTTGAGCCACTTAACACAACTTCGGCATTAATTTGAGTTACTTTAGTTTCGTAATCATGCACATTGGTAGTACCTAATATAGTCATACTCGATAACTTTTGATTAATTTTAAGTGTTTGTGCTTGAGTAGTAAAACTTGTGGCTAATAATAAATTAGCTACTAATAAAAATGTTCTTAATTGCGTTCTCATCTTTGATTTAATTGTTTTAAATAATAAATGTTATAAATCCTATATTCTTTGTAGTATTGTAAAGTAAAAAAAATCTTATTTATATGTTATGTATCCTATAATATTAATAGCATTTCAAATAAAAAAAATTAAATTATATTTGAAAGAACTTTGTTTTTCAACATAGAGGTGAAATCTGTTTTAAAATCGCACCAAAATGAATTAGCATTGCAATTATGCGAACTTTTTATACAAATTTCAGGATTATCAATACAATCTACCACATCAATCCTTTCAAAAGCTGTATATATATCATACACTGTAATTTCGTTTGCAGGTCGTGCAAGTTTATAACCACTTCCTTTTCCACGAACGTTTACAATTAATCCTTTGAGTTTTAACGACGAAATAATGCTATCTAAATATTTTAACGAAATATCTTGGTTTTCGGCAATGTCCTTTTGCAATATACCTTCCAATTCGGGGGCTTTTGCAATTACAATCATTGTTCGAAGTCCGTAGCGTATTTTAGTGTTAATTCTCATTAGTTTGGTTATATTTTTGACCTAAATTTCGCTACAAATATAAAACATGATTATGAATCCTATAACATAGGTAGTATTGAAATTTTATTATTTAGAATCATTCTAAATAATAAATAAAATAAATTTTTCCTTAATACCTAATATACAATAATTTATGCAATTATATTTTTCTAAAAACGGCAAAGTTAATTATTCTTAAATATGCGTTTCCAAATAATAATTGTTTGAATTTTACATATTGAATGCAATAAAAGATAATAGATACAATCATATTTATAATTACTACTTTTCAGAATATAATTTAATCGCAACAGTATCCACATTGATAGTGCGATTAAATAAAATTTAAAAAAATGAAATAAGTACAATACTATAAATAGTGTAATACGTATTAATTACTCAATTGTATATCAGTATATTATTACATATTTTACATTTTTTGATTTTTTCAGAAAGAAATAATTTCGTTAAATAAATCATTAAATGACTTGGATATATTAAATCTTTATTTTACATTTGTACCGTACTATCAGTATAACGATTTGACATATGACGTGGGCTGATAATTATTTTTATTATGTTGTTAGCCCTATAATTTATACAAACTTTAATTTCGAGCAAGAATGAGTGAACAAATCGAAAAACCCAACGATAAATCCAGAAGAGATTTTCTTCAAAATATTGGAATAGCTGGAGTTGGGACTCTTTTGGGTGGAGCTGCAGTTTGGGCAGGTTTCAATTACGACAAAAAAAAGACAGCCAAACAGCGCGTAAAAGTACTTACTGCCGAAAACAAATTGGTTGAAATTGAAAAAGATGCGATAAAGGACATTGAAAAAACACCAGCTGAACAATTCACTTATTTACAACAACGCGGTCGCGATGGTATTGCAGGTCGTCGTTGGGTAATGGTGATTGACCTTTCTAAATGTAGAAATGCTCGCAAATGTATGGCTGCATGTCAAGATGCCCACCATTTACGCCCCGAACAACATCATATTAATGTGTTGAAAATGCAGGAAACTCCAAACACTCAACCATTTTACATGCCAAAACCATGCATGCACTGCGACAATCCACCATGTACTGCAGTTTGTCCGGTAGATGCAACCTTTAAACGTCAGGATGGTATAGTTCTTATCGACAACGAACGCTGTATTGGCTGTAGGTTCTGTGTGGCAGCTTGTCCGTATAGCGCCCGTGTATTTCATTGGCAGGAACCACTCTTTGTCGAACAGGACAAGGATTTAACCTACGATGTAGAACGTAATGTACCTCAAAAACGTGGTACAATTACCAAATGTCTTTTTAGTGCCGATAAATTGCGTGAAGGAAATATGCCTTCGTGTGTTTCAGCTTGCCCAAATGGGGTGTATTATTTTGGTGATGAAAACGAAGATGTGGTTACAAATGGTACTACCAAAGAAAGTGTGCGGTTCAGAAAATTATTGGCCGATAATGGTGGTTATACTTTAATGCCTGAACTGGGAACAAAACCCCGTGTTTATTACTTACCTCCAAAAGGAAAAGATTATCCTTTCCAAGATAAAGACAAAGAAGAAGCTGCAGAGCATTTACCTGTATAGTAAGTCAACTAGCAACAGACGACGGACAAATGATGAAAGCACAGTAAACATGCCGCATTAGCGTGACTATAGACAAGAGTCAATTGACGAAGTTAAAGATTTGGTAATAAAAGGTTAATGATTAAATAGTAAATAGATATTATGTCAGATAAAAAAAGTTCGGAAAAAATCATTGCAGATTTGCTTGGACATATCAGGCTAAGCAAAAGTTTTATGGCGTGGATGGGTGTTTTAAGTGTATCACTTGTGGTATGTTTATACGCTTATTTTTTGCAATTGCGCGACGGGATGGGTGTTACAGGTCTTAGCGATTATGTATCGTGGGGTATGTATATTTCAAATTTCGTATTCTTTGTTGCCACTAGTTTAGTTGGTATGTTGATAAGCGCTGTGCTATCATTGTTGAACCAAAAATGGGCTGCACCATTGGCTCGTATTGCCGAAATAGTTGCTCTAGCTTTTGCTGCGGTGGCTGGGTTGGTTATTATTATGGATATGGGTAGACCTGAGCGATTATTAAATGTATTTATACATGGCCGAATTCAATCACCCATAGTATGGGACGTAACTGTGGTTACTATATATGTATTAATAAGCACTTTATTCCTGTATATTCCACTTATTCCCGACTTAAAAATTTGTTCGGATAAACTGGACAAACATCCACCAATTGCACGCAAATTATACACAATCTTATCGCTTAATTGGAAAGGGACAGCTGAGCAACATGATTTGATAAAAAAATCGACACGAGCATTGTCTATTTTCATAATTCCAGTTGCATTAGCCATTCATACAGTTACTTCGTGGTTATTTGCTAATACATCACGAGCAGGTTGGGATTCAACAATTTTTGGACCTTATTTTGTGACAGGAGCATTTGTTTCGGGCACTTCGGCTGTAATTATTGCCATGTTTGTATTTCGCAAAAGTTTTAAACTAAATGATTATATCACTGATTTTCATTTTGATAAAATTGGAAAATTATTGGTATTGGTTTCGTTGGTATACTTGTATTTTAACTTAAACGAATACATGGTTCCAGCTTATAAAATGAAACGTGCTGAAGCATTTCATATTCACGAGTTGTTTGCTGATAGTCATGCTTTTATGTTTTGGGCTACACAGCTACTAGGTTTAGTAATACCTATTATTTTGTTATTATTTAAGCCATTACGAAAACCATTACCAATATTGGTGATAGCTTTAATGGTACTTATAGGTTCTTGGTTCAAGCGTTATATAATTGTAGTTCCAACTATGGAACATCCATTTTTGCCCATTCAAAATGTTCCTTTAAACTTCAAAATTTATACACCTACGCTAGTTGAAATAGGTGTAACGATAGCCCCAATGATTATGGTTTTACTTATTGTTACAGTTTTGTCCAAAGTAATTCCAATTATTCCTATTCAGGAAACATTAGACCATGCAAGTGAAACAGAACAAAAATAATTTGAGACCATGATACAAAAAAGAACAAATATTGGAATTATTGCTTTTGTTTTGTTGGCATTTTTAGTAAATTTTCCAATACACGGACGGAATTGGAAAAGCCCTGACGATCAAAAAGACAAAAAAAGCTATCTTAAATTTGATGCCACAACAGCCTCACAAGGCGAAGCTCTTTATAATGCTAATTGCGCTTCTTGCCACGGTACACCTGGCAAAAACAACAGTCTGAAATCATTAAATCCCATCCCACCCGATTTATCGACAAATGCAACACAGCAATTAACTGATGGTGAGTTGATATATATTATTACCAATGGGGCTGGCATAATGCCATCGTTCAAAAACGTACTTTCCGAAGAAAAAGAATGGTTGGTAATATCCTATTTAAGAGGTTTTAATAAAGACTATGTACAGCAACTTTCAAAATTTGACCCTGCTAAAAGCAAATTAGTTAAACTTACAACTACTTTTGACAAAGCTAATCATTCATTTATTATTCAGGCAATTGCTAATGAAAAAACAGGAGTTGTAGCCATAGCAGGTGCTGAAGTTTCCTTGTTTGTAAAGCGTTATTTTGGCAATTTCCAAGTCGACAAATCGGTAAAAACAGATGCAGCTGGTAAAGCTACAATTGCATTTCCTACTGATATGCCAAGCGATAAAACCGGAAAGTTGAATATATTAGTAAAAATGTTTGAAGCAAATTATGGTGAAGTTCAAAAAACAGATAGTTTTAACATTGGAATTCCAACAGATAAACCAGCATTAAACGAGAATCGTGCTATTTGGAATGTAGTAACTAAAGCACCTCTATGGGTAATTGGGTTATATTCAATGGGTTTAATTGCATTTTTATTATTACTAGCCTATTTAATATCAAATTTACGTAAGATTTTTAAGTCATAATAATTACAAAATCATTAAATTCTTTAAATCAACAAAAGTATGAAACAGTTAGCTTTTTTAGGACGAATTTTATTCGCCATTCCAATTGCAGCAATTGGAGTAACTCATTTTTTAATGACGCCCGAATTTCTAACAAAATTAGAGCATTCACTTATTCCAAGCAGTTTATATACTGTATTATTATCAGGTGCTATGTTGATAATTTCAAGTATATTTATAATTTTAAATAAGTATGTAAAAGTGGCTTGTTTGTGGCTTGCTGCCATGTTGCTTATTGTAGTATCAACTATACATATACCAAATTTATTTTATCCAGAACTTTTTAATTCTGCAATAATGGAAGTAATGCAAGACACTGCTCTTATGGGAGCCTCGCTTATGATTGCATTTTATTTGGATAATGAAAAAAAAAGCTGAATAATAAAATTTTTATACTCTGCTATCAAAACTCGACAGCCATGAAAAAAATTGTTTTTGTATTGTTGTTATTTGCATTTAATATGCAACCTATTGTTTTTGCCCAAGGCGATCAATCGGAAGAGGTAAAAGTGATTGAACATTTAGGTGATACATTACCTATGGGTCTGCAATTTATAAACGAAAAAGGAGATTCAGTTACTCTTAAACAGTTAATAAATAAACCAACCATTTTATCATTTGTATATTTTGATTGTCCGGGATTGTGCAGTCCATTACTCGAAGGAGTTGGAAATGTAATAAAAAAATCCGACATGGTTTTGGGTAAAGATTATCAAGTTATTACGTTTAGTTTTAACTTTAGAGATACCCCCGAAAAAGCAAAAGAAAAGAAAGCCCGATTTGTTGAAAAATACTCGGCAGGTAGTGGCGATGGTTGGATTTTTCTGACTACTGATAGTGCAACTATTTATAAAATAACACATGCTACAGGTTTTATTACCAAAGCTGTAGGTTTCGACTTTATACATCCATCGGCCATTATTGCCGTTAGTCCTCAAGGTAAAATTACCAGATATTTGTATGGAATATCATTTTTGCCTATGGACGTAAAATTGGCAATTGCAGAAGCAAACGAAGGAGTTGCACGCCCAACAATTCAAAAATTATTAATGTTATGTTACAGCTACGATGTCAACAATCAACGATTCGGACTAGATGTAACAAAAATTATTGGAACAGTAATTGCATTTTTCCTATTGCTATTTGTAATTACTTATCTGATTAAACCTCGAAAAAAAAATAAAATAGAAAAAATATGAGCAAAGAAACAGAAAATGAAAAATACGTTAGTTATCTAGATTACAAAGGAGAATATAAAGGGATTTTAGGTTGGATTTTCACTACCGACCATAAACGAATTGCGTTATTATACCTTTATTCCATAGCTACATTTTTCTTTGTAGGGGCTATTTTAGGATTGGTTATGCGCTTTGAACTAGCAGCACCAGGCGAAACAATTGTAAAACCACAAACATATAATGGTTTATTTACAGTTCATGGTGTGATAATGATTTTTATGGTTGTAATACCTGGATTATCAGCGGTATTTGGCAACTTCCTATTGCCATTACATATTGGAGCAAAGGACGTAGCTTTTCCGAAACTAAATCGTTTTTCGTGGTGGATTTTTATTGCTGGAAGTATAATGGCAATCCTCACTCAGTTTCTACGCCAAGGACCACCTGATACAGGCTGGACATTTTATGCACCTTATTCAACATCAACAGGCACAAGTGTTATATTAGCTACATCAGCTGCTTTTGTACTTGGATTCTCGTCCATTTTAACTGGGTTAAATTTTATTGTAACCATACATCGAATGCGAGCTCCAGGAATGCGATTTTTCAATATGCCACTTTTCCCTTGGTCGATTTATGCTGCTTCGTGGATTCAGTTATTGGCTACTCCTGTAGTAGGTATTACGTTGATTATGTTGATTTTTGAACGATTATTTGGAATAGGTTTCTTTAATCCCGAATTAGGAGGCGACCCTCTACTATTTCAACATTTATTCTGGATTTATTCGCATCCCGCCGTTTATATTATGATTTTGCCTGCAATGGGCGTTATCACTGAAATTATTCCTACATTTTGCCAACAAAAAGTATATGGTTACAAAGCAATTGCTATATCAAGTTTGGCAATTGCTGGAGTAGGATTCTTGGTTTGGGGTCATCACATGTACACTTCGGGCATGAGTGAGCAAGCCCGATGGTTTTTCTCGTTACTTACATTTATTGTGGCTGTACCTAGTGCTATAAAAGTATTTAACTGGATAATGACCATGTACAAAGGTTCTATTAATTTACAACCACCATTTTTATTTGCATTATTCTTTATTTTCCTATTTATAATTGGTGGTACTACTGGCTTAATACTTGGCTCAGTGGCAACAAACATACAAGTGCACGACACTGCATTTATTGTGGCACATTTCCACTATATTATTTTTGGGGGTATGGGATTTGCATTTTTTGCAGGTATTCATTATTGGTTTCCTAAAATGTACGGGCGAATGTATAATTTAAAACGTGCAAATTTGGCCGCTATATCATTATTTATTGGTTTTAACTTACTTTATTTTCCACAATTTATTATTGGTTATCAGGGAATGCCACGCCGCTATTACGATTATTTACCTCAATTTCAGTGGGCACAAATAATTTCGACTGTTGGCGGTGTTATTTTGTTCATTTCGCTTGTAACTATGGTTGTAAATTTGATAAAGGGAGTCAAAAAAGGAGAACTTGCACCAGCTAATCCTTGGAATGGATTAACTTTGGAGTGGACAATTCCTTCACCACCATCACTCGAAAATTTTGATGAAGAACCTGTTGTGAAAAGTAATCCATACGAGTATAATTAATTATTAAAGAATAAGAATTGAATTTGCATAATTCGTAACTAACTAAATATGAGCAATAACGAAAATCACACACATGTACATCGCGACGATGAAGCCCAAAAATTGGGCATGTGGCTGTTTATATTTACTGAGCTATTGTTGTTTGGTGGATTGTTTTTGGTGTATTCCATTTTCAGAATGCAATATCCTGAAAATTTTCATGAATCAAGTTTAGAACTCAGTGTAACACTTGGAGTAATAAACACTGTTATTTTGTTAGTAAGCAGTATGTCGGTTGCTATTTCGCTCACAGCTGTTCAAAAAAACAATTATAAACTAGCTAAATGGATGCTACTTTTAACGGTGGCATTAGCAATGGCGTTTATGGTGAACAAGTACTTTGAATGGGGTGCAAAATTTCATCACGGACTTTATCCTGGATCTGAACTAATGCATTTATTAGACAGAGGACACCATTTATATTTTAGTTTGTACTTTTTTATGACTGGTTTACATGCCATACATATTATAGTAGGTGTAATTTTACTTTTGATAAGCTATGTAAAAATAAACAAAGGAAAAATTAAATCGGATAATTTTATGCATCTTGAAAATGCTGCGCTTTATTGGCACTTAGTCGATTTAATTTGGATTTTCTTATTCCCATTATTATATTTAATATCATAAAATAGAATTATTATGTCGGAACACACACATCATATTACACCCTACAGAACACTCGGAATTATTTTGTTAATTTTATTGTCGTTTACTTTTTTAACTATCGAAATTACTTCGTTTCATTTGGGTGTATTTACAGTTACTGCTGCTTTGTTAATAGCAGGCGTGAAAGGTTTTTTAGTATTGTCTTATTTTATGCACTTAAAACACGAGAATCTATTACTACGTATTTTGGTCTCAATGGTATTTATACTTTTTGTACTAATCGTATTAATAACCTTTATTGATTACGCTTACCGTTAATAATAGTATTAATCAGAAAAATTGACTCAATTCTCTAATCAATTTTTCATTCATTAATTACAAACAATCAAACATTAAAAATATATGTTTAGCAACGCATCAAATTTTGTACAAGGGGTCGATTCGGCTTTTGCAATTATTGTGGGCATTTCAGTGTTTTTTTTAATAACATTGACCTCAGTAATGATTTATTTTGTAATACGTTACAATAAAAACCGACATCCAAAATCAGAATATGTAAAAGATAATTCATGGCTCGAAGCAACATGGATTGGAATACCATTGATACTTGTACTTTATATGTTTTATATTGGTTGGGAAGGATTTTTACCTATGCGTCAAGTACCTGAAGATGCCATGAAGGTAAAAGCCATAGGTAAAATGTGGGTTTGGGAATTTGAATACGAAGGGAATAAAGTATCGGATACACTAATGTTACCTATTAGCAAAGCAGTAAAAATCGACTTGGTTTCGACTGATGTACTGCACGGTTTTTCGGTACCAGCATTCCGCATTAAAGAAGATGTAGTGCCTGTTAAGAAAAATTACACTTGGTTTAAACCAGGCGAAATAGGTGAATTTGATTTATTTTGCACCGTATATTGTGGATTAAGCCATTCTTACATGCATTCTATTATTAAAGTTGTACCCGAAGATGAATTTAATAAATGGCTAGCCGAACTTCCTATACGGAAAAAAGACGATAGTAAAGGGCGAAAAGTTATGGAAAAAAATGGCTGTTTTGCCTGTCATTCTGTAGATGGTTCAAAACTTGTTGGCCCTACATTTAAAGGCTCGTACGGTTCAAAAATTAAAGTTAAAACAAATGGAGCTGTACGTGAAATAGTTTTTGATGACAAATACCTCGAGACTTCAATTTACGATCCAAATGCTGATATTTCGGGCGAAAATGCCCCAGGTTTAATGAAAACGTATAAAGGTACCATTACAAAAGAAGATTTAGTAATGATAAATGACTATCTGAAAACCTTGAAATAGATACAAGGTCAACGGAAGATAGATAACAGAGAAAGACAAGAGAAAAGAAATATGACAAAAATCTCATTCAGTTCAGTACTGAAATTAATGAAATTAAAAGTATCGGTGGCAGTAACATTTACTGCCATTGCTGGCTATATTATATTTAGTCATCAATTAAATATTGATATTTTATATTTGATGCTTGGAGTATTATTATTGGCAAGTGGTTCAAGTGCATTAAATCAAGTGCAAGAGTCGCCTTACGATGCCATTATGCATCGTACATCCAAGCGTCCTATCCCGATGGGGCTTCTTTCGAACCAGCAAGCATTTATATGGTCGGTTTTTTTTATTATATCGGGGTCAGCAATTCTTTACTTCGCTTATTGTAGCGTTCCATTACTTTTAGGTTTATTTAATGTGCTCTGGTACAACGGCATTTACACACCACTTAAACGCAAATCCGCTTTTGCTGTTGTTCCCGGCTCGCTTGTAGGAGCAGTGCCTGTTTATATTGGGTGGACAGCAGCTGGTGGATTGATAAGTGATACTACTATATTATTTGTAGGACTTTTTCTGTTTATTTGGCAAGTTCCACATTTTTGGTTACTTATGCTAAAGTATGGCGACGAATACCGTCAGGCAGGGTTTAAAACTATTACAGGCACAATACATGCCATAACTTTACCCAAAATTATATTTGTTTGGGTGCTTTGTACTTCGTTTAGCTCATTGATTGTACCACTTTTTCTATCGAAGCTCAGTTTGTTGTTTTTCCTATTGGTATTTTCACTTAATCTAATTTTCATTTCATTGTTTGTTCAAATGGCATTTAACTCCGAAAAACCAATTCCATTCAAACGTTCGTTTATTGGTATAAACGTTTATATGATGGTTTTTATGCTGTTTTTAATTGCATTTCATTTGATTTCATAGACTCAGAATGCAATTTTAAACCAATTACAATTCTGAAATTCAACCGCTTACAAATTATTGCGAACAAAATACTTTTAATTATTTGATATTTCAAAAAAAGAAACTATCTTTGCACTCGCTAAAGTAAAAAATGGCTGCATAGCTCAACTGAATAGAGTACCACACTACGGATGTGGGGGTTGCAGGTTTGAATCCTGCTGCGGTCACTACAGAAAATCCCAATCAACTGAAACTCAGTGATTGGTATTTTTATTTGTCGCTACACGCCCCACATTTGCCCCACTTATTTTTTTTCAACACTTTTTAGGCTCCGAAAAAATCAACAAATTATAGATGAAATTACTATATGCTATAAAACTAATCTTTCTTTTGTTGAGTTGTTAATTAATTTTTCTTCAATAAAAACTCCATTTTCAAATCGAAAATAAATATGTTTTTATGAATTTTAAACTAATCAAAAAAAATAATTCAAAAAATTATTGACGATATACATCAACAAATACATATCTGAGTAACAATCTGACCTAAGCAAACATTATCATATCAACCAGCTGAGTAAAATAATCAGCAGACCATATTTCTAGCTGAACTGAGTTTTTGATAAAAGGTTTTACATCCGCTTTTACCATATCCATGTTTGTATTGGCTATCTTTTCTTTTAGGAGCTTTTTAAATGATTCATGTGTCATTTGTTCCATATTCATTGATTCAAATTGCTCAATTCTTTGACACAAATGGGTGAAATCTAAGCTAACATTATTCTTTAAATACCATTCAAAATCATACCAATCGCGACCTTTTACCCTATTATTCCATTTTCGGAAAAGCAGTGCATGCATTTTCCCTGCATATAAACTTGGTAAAGTGTAGCAACGTGTCATAAATGAATAGGGCAACAATAGTAACTTCGACTCGGTTGAAAATCCCAACGGAGGATTAATATCCAATTCAATCTTTATTTTTATACTACGCTCAGTTCTGAATTGCAAATTGTAAATTACAGTGTCATCTTTTAAGAAAGCAGACTCAACATTTGATTCATTTTTCTTCTCCTTTTTGTTGATTACTACTTCTCTTCCAAGTGCAGTGAATTCATTGATTATCGGCTGAAAATAATCTTCCAGTTTGAATTCTCTGTTAGGCTGCAACAATGAGAAATCCACATCTTCAGAAAATCTATCCAATTTATGAAAAACACGTAGACATGTTCCACCATAAAATGCAGCATGTTCAAAGAATCCACCCCTGTAAAGTCCTGCTAACGCTATTTGTTGCATTACTTCATGTAGGGCATTGGTATAATCATCATTGGTTATTATCTCGTAACGAGATAGCATGGTATCAAATACATTCATTGTTTCAGTAATTTATAAAGTAAGGTGAGTTCTCTTTTTTTCTTGCTTACGGATATGCATTCCTTGATAATATCAATATTATAACGTTCAATTACTGATAAATCAATTCGCATATCTTCTTCCAGGTAAATTCGTATTGCTTTCTCAGATTGCAGTCTTAATCCGGCTGTTTGTACAATCAAATCACACAAAGCTTTTTCAGGTGATGCAATAAGGAAAGCATACTCATTATTCACAATTTCCTGCCGTATGCCAATTGTAAGATATTCTTTGGATATACCTATATATTCGAAGTTTCCTAATTGCGTTGAAAAACTCCTACTTCGCTTGATAGTCATTGAACTGATAACGTGAACTCTTTCCGGTATTAGTTTATAATATGATAGTGCTGTTTGAAATGATACATAAGAAGGACCATAAAGATGATTGGCAATCAATTCCCTAGATAAAGGTTGATTGAACAACTTCGGTGAAACAACAAAAAGTCCTCGCTTTAATCTTATCAGGAAGTTTGATTGTTCTAATGTGCTTATCTTATCCTTTGGCGACTTATAATCATTCAATGACCCAGTTAATGTAGCTGTATCAATAGGAATAATGCCAAATTGCTTTAAAAAATCCGTATTTACCATTTTAGTGAGTTCTGATATACAGCGCAAATATAGTAATAATTACACAGTTAATCGCATTATATCCGAATATCTGTGTAATTTATGCTTTTTTAAGAAAGAATAATAGGTGCTTTTACTCTCGTTAATGTATTTATAAGGGATAGTATATGATTATTTGATAAACACAAAAAATATTTTTAATATTTTTAAAACTTTTGTTCATATTTGTACTATATAATTTATGTTTCGATATTGATCAGTCTAATCAGGATTTAAGCTCTTTCTATAACCAAATAAACATAAACCAACCATAGCTTATACAACCTTATCTAATTCATAGTAAAATATTAAAAAGATTAAATCCCAATCAACTGAAAATCAGTGATTGGGGTTTTGTTTTTCACATAAGTTTTTGTTTCAAATGACTTTACAATAATTACGACACTCCTGCCCTATCCAAATTTTTGGTTCAAAAATGAATCGTTTGATGAATTGTTTTACTTCAATTGAACAGTTTGGAACAAAAATTGTATCTTTGTACAACTGAAATAAAACAACTATGCAATTTGACCGTTTATTAAAATACTGCCCACATTGTGGATCCGAAAAATTTGAGATAAACAACGTGAAATCGAAGAAATGCGATGCATGCGGTTTTGTTTTTTACATGAATGCATCGGCTGCGGTGGCGGCTTTTATTACTGATACGGAAGGTAGATTACTAGTTTGTAAACGCGCCAAAGAACCAGCTAAAGGCACACTCGATTTACCTGGTGGGTTTGTGGATAGCGACGAAACAGCCGAGGAAGCTGTAGTTCGCGAATTGAAAGAAGAACTTGATGCAGAAATAACAACTGTGGAATATGTGTTTTCAATGCCCAACAATTATTTATATAGCGGCTTATCAATTCCTACATTGGATTTGTTTTTTGAATGCCAATTACAAAATTACAAAAACCTAAAAGCGGCAGATGATGTGGCTGGTTTTGAATTCATTTCGATAAAAAATCTAAATCCCGAGCTTTTTGGGTTAAGCTCAATAAAAAAAGCAATTGATATTTTCAAAAGAACTAAAACACAACAACATAATGCGTAAATTCATCATTTTAACTTTATTTTTGTGCACATTAGCAACCAATGTATCCGCACAGGAAACACTTATTTACACCAACGACGATGTGCTTTTTAATCAAGGCAAAGAATTATTTAACCAACGAAAATATGCTGCTTCGTATCGTAATTTTGAGTCGTTTCTGAATAAAACGTCGCAAGTAAACACTGGCCAAGCTCAGGAAGCTGAATTTTATAAAGCGGCCAATGCCTATTATTTAAAACAAAAAGATGCTGCAGAGCAAATGCGTTTGTATCTAACGCGTCATCCCTACACTCCTTTCTCTAATTTAGCCAATTTCATGTTGGGATTAATGGATTTTCAGGCAAAAAAATATGCCAATGCCATTAAATACTTCAACATTGTAAACGACAAACGACTAGGGAAATACGAACGGGTAGAATTTCTTTTCAGCAAAGGATTTGCCAACTTGCAAGTTAAAAACTACGGTGCCGCATTGATTATTTTCAAGGAATTGATACAAATGGACACCCGCTACAACTTGGCTGCCACCTATTATTATGCTTATACTGAATATACGCTTGGCAACTACGCGGCTGCAATGCCCGAATTTTTAAAATTAGAAACAAACCCAAAATACAAAAACATTGTTCCTTATTATATTATTCAGATTTATTACGCTCAAAAAGAATTTGATAAGCTGAACGAACGTGCCACACTTTTGCTCAAAAACAATCCGAATAATGCCAACAATGCCGAAATTTACCGCATAACGGGCGAAATTGCTTATAGTAAAAAAGACTTCAACAAAGCCATTTCGGATTTTAAACAATACGAAAAACTAGCACCTCAAGAATTGCGGAACAATATGTATATGCTTGGTTTATCGCTCTATAATACTGGAAATTTTAAAGGAGCTATACCATATTTATCTAAAACAACTACCGAAAAGGATGAAATGACTGAAAATGCTTATTTACATATTGGCAATGCAAATATTAAAATTGGCAATAAGATAAATGCTCGTTTGGCCTTTGAAGCTGCGCTTCGCACAAAATTTAACCCAACAGTACGCGAGGAAGCCATGTTTAATTATGCGCTTACAACTTACGAAACAACTTCGGCTTTTGGCGAATCGATTACGGCATTTGAGACATTTTTAAACGAATTTCCCTATTCGAAATATGTGGATAAAGCACAAGACTATTTAGCCTCAGTCTATTTTTCGTCGAAAAATTATGAAACAGCATTTCAATCCATTCAAAAGATTAAAAGCCCCAATTCACGCATTTTAGAAGCAAAGCAATATATACTGTATCAAATTGGCACAGAGGCATTCACACAGCAGAACAATGCTAAAGCCATTGAGTATTTTACACTTTCGCTCCAAAGTTCAACCGTTGGTAAGTATTCAGCCGAGAGTTTGTATTGGCGCTCCGAAGCTTATTTCCGCTCAAACCAACCCGATAAAAGTATTGCCGATTTGAATGCATTTTTTGCAAATCAATACGCACGAACGAGTGTAAATCTCAAAACGGCAAATTATAGTATGGCTTATGCCTATTTTTCGCGTAAAAACTTTACCGAAGCTTTAAATTGGTTTTTGAAATATGCCGATTTGGAAACAAATAACAATGCTACAACTTATTCGGATGCACTTAACCGTATTGGCGATTGTTATTTTAACGGTCGTAACTTTAGTAAAGCCGAAACCTATTATGCAAAAGCAGCACAAATCAGCCCTAACACGGGCGATTATGCATTGTTTCAAAGTGCTTATGTTGCAGGTTTGCAAAAAAATTATACAGCCAAAATAAGTCGCCTCGAAAGTTTACTGAGCACTTACCCAAAATCGGAATATGCCGATGAGTCGATGTACGAAATGGGTAGAGCTTACCTAATGCTCGAAAACAATAGCAAAGCCATTGCTTCATTTAAACAATTATTTAGCAATTATCCAGCTTCAACTTCGGCACGTAAAGGGGCGCTCGAAATTGGTTTGGTTTATTTCAACGATAATAATTTTGACGAAGCTATAACAGCTTACAAAAAAGTAATTACATTCTACCCAAGTTCCGAAGAGGCTCAAACAGCGCTTGAAAGTTTGGAAGCTGTATATATTGAAAAAAACGATGTTGCTACCTATTTGGCTTATACCAAAACACTTGGCATGAAAATATCGAATTCGTCCGCGGGTCGTGAGGATTCAATTTCGTATATTGCAGCCGAAAAACAATATATGAATGCTAACTATACACAAGCTATTACAGGTTTTAAATCGTATTTGAGCAGCTATTGTGCTGGAGGTCGCTATTGTACAAATGCACAATACTACTTAGCCGACAGTTATTATCGTACGAACGAAAAAGACAATGCACTGAATGCTTACAAAGCACTTTCACAAATTTCGAGCAACCAATACATTCAGGAAGCTTACACGCGCTGTGCCGAAATTACTTACGACAAAAAAGAATATGCTGCTTCGTTGCAATATTTCAAACAATTGCAACTGGTAGCACAGTCTACCGAAAAACGTAATGTAGCTCGTTTGGGAGTTTTACGTTGTAGTTATTTCCTCAACGATCATCAAACGACAGTTAATATTGCTGGCGAGATTATTGCCGATGCCAAATCGGATGCTGCTGTAAAATCTGAAGCTCGATACAATAGAGCCAAAGCATACATTGCACAAAATCAAACAAGTATAGCAACAGCCGATTTAAAAATATTAGCTACCGACACCCGAACTGAAAATGGAGCAGAATCAAAATATTTATTGGCCAACCTGTATTTTGATCAAAACAATTTGAAAGAATCTGAAAATGAAATTATGGATTTTGCAAAAAAGAACACACCACACCAATTTTGGTTGGCACGTAGTTTTGTGCTTCTATCAGATATTTACATCAAGCAAAACAATGATTTTCAGGCAAAACAATACTTGTTAAGTTTGCAAAAAAACTATACCACTGCCGACGAAATACAAGGTATGATTAACGAACGATTAAATGGTATTGCAGCACGCGAAAGTCAAACAACTGTAAACTAATTAATAATTAACAATTAATAATTGATAATTTAAAAAAGAAATATATGAATTTGAAATCCAACATAATAACTGCATTTACTTTGTTTACAATTTCGGTTGCAGCACAAAATGTAGACAGAAATGTAACGGTGGAACGCGAATATAAGCCCATCATTCAGGATGCTGGTAAAATTACTTCTGTTCCTACCGTTACCGAAGCTAATGCGCAAAAATCAGCTGCAAGCTATACCGACATAAATCTTCCAATTCAAGTGGGGCAAAGTATACAAACGCTTAGTGCAGCCGAACTTGAATTGGAGAAAAAAACTAACCCTGCTTCGGCCTATATTCGCATTGGAGCTGGTAATTACTATAATAATATGCTCGATTTTGCATTGCCTGTAATTAAACGTGGCGATATGCGACTTGACCTAAAAGCTAATCATTTAGCCAGCTTTGGCGACAAAACACATTCAACCTCTAATGCTTCGCTTATTTTTAATAATTATTATGGTAAAATGGAATTGCTTGCAGGTGTAAATGCTGGTTATGAGTATTTTAATTATTATGGAAAAAATTTTAATTCATTAGGCGAGGTATCAGACTTAACAAAACTAATAACCATACCCACAACACTTTATAAAGAAGAAACATTTAAAAAATTTAGTCGTGAAGCTGAAGAAGTAAAATTACAACATTTGATTGACGCACCACTCAACGATGGTTTTTGGCGCTTCAATGCTTATTTGGGTGCACGCTCAGCACCAGCAAAAACAGGATTGCGTTACGATGCAGTTGTAAATTACAATAAATTCAACACCCGCAACGGTCTTACCGAAGATATTATACATACCAAAGCTGGTTTTAACAATGTAAATGGTAAAAACCGCATGGGTGTGGATGTTGAACTTCAGAATATGTATTATAGCAGTGACTTATCCAAAGATTCAATAAATGTTTGGGATTCGTATTCTGTTTTTAGCATGAATCCGTATTATAGTTTTGAACGTGACAATTGGAATGTACGCCTAGGTGTAAAAACGTCTTTTTCGTTTATACATGGCCGTCCGTTTAGTCCATCGCCAGATATTTTTGCCGAGTGGAAAGCTATTCCAACCTGGCTAGCATTTTATGGCGGTGTAGGTGGTGGTTACAAAGTAAATACACTCGATGTAAGCATGACCGAAAATCGATTTTTATTTTCGGACCTACGCATACAAGACACTTACACTCCGTTAAGTGCTTATTTTGGAATAAAAATAAAACCAGTTTATAATTTATTATTGGACGCATACGTAAGCTATAAATACATCGACAATCAGTACTTTTTTATAAATAAAGATTATACAGCAACTGCTTATGCACCATCAAATCCAGAAGAAAGAACCATTTACACCAATAAATTTAATGCCATTTACAGCAGAGCATCGCTTGTAAATGTAGGTTTTAGAGCCAATTACAATATCCGAAACAGTTTAAATGTTCAACTCAAAGGAGTATATAATGGTTGGAAAACCTTCGATATTGATGAAGCTTGGCAAAAACCAAAATTCGAAGCCGACTTAACAAGCGAAGTTCGTATATCGCGCAACCTGAATGTAAATGGAAGCATTTTTGTAAAAGGAGCTCGTCATGCTAAATTAGGCGACTTAATAATGAACATGAAACCTGTAACAGATGTAAATTTAGGAGCTTCCTACTCGTACTTAAATTGGTTTACAATATTTGGAAAAGTAAACAACCTATTAAATTCGCATTACGACGAATTTTATGGCTACCAAGTGCAGGGTTTAAATATAATGGTTGGTGCGGCATTTTCGTTTTAAATAGTATCAGTTAAACTTATTCCTGTAAAATTAAATAAATTCATGTTGCACAACATAAAATATTATGTTGTGCAACAATAGTTTCTAATCTATCTTTGCATCGAAAACAGCATAGTTCAGCATAGTAAAACAAATCAATTAAACCGGCATCATGGAAAAAATCAATCATCAAAACGTGAAGCGATACTGCCAAACACTTGATTTAAAGGATAATGACCAACTAATTGAAGAATACAAGTATTGGCATAAAGCTGAAAACATCTGGCCTGAAATACCTAAAGGCATACGCGAAGTTGGAATTCTGGATATGGAGATTTATATTTTGGGCAATCGGTTGTTTATGATTATTGAGACATATGTTGATTTTAATTGGGATGCTTCGTTTGCAGAGTTAGCAGGCAAGGAACGTCAAAAAGAATGGGAGACATTTGTATCCAAATTTCAAATATCGGCCGAAAATGCAAGTTCAAGCGATAAATGGCAATTAATGGAACGAATTTTTAAATTGTAAACTAATACATATATTCAACTAATATGAGCAGTAAAAAATCAATTTTTCAGTCGGAAGATGGTAATTCGTATTTGGTGCCATTTATACTGGTAACCAGTTTATTCTTTTTGTGGGGATTTGCACACAGTCTACTCGATGTATTAAACAAACATTTTCAAAATATTTTGCATGTATCTAAAGCTCAATCAGGTTTAGTTCAAGCAGCAGTATATGGCGGATATTTTCTGATGGCAATTCCTGCCGGAATGATAATGAAAAAATTTGGCTATAAAAAAGGAATTATTTTTGGATTATTGGTGTATGCTTTTGGAGCATTTTTGTTTTATCCTGCTGTCAACATACAGGAGTTTTGGGCATTTTTACTAGCATTATTTATTATTGCACTGGGCTTAACTTGCTTAGAAACTGCTGCCAATCCTTATTCTACTGTCCTTGGTGCCAAAGAATATTCCGCTCAACGCCTCACGCTTTCGCAATCGTTTAATGGTGTGGGTTGGATTCTTGGACCGTTGGTGGGAAGTATTGTGCTTTTAGGAGTAACCGACCCCAACAAAGATCAATTTGCATCCTTAGCTATACCGTATGTAACTATTGGATTTGTGGTTTTGATTCTTGCCTTAGTTTTTACACGCATTAAAATGCCCGAAATAAACGAAGCTGAAGCAGAACATGTTGAATTTACCGAAGTGGAAGAATCGAATGCAGCGGTAGCTTATTCGTCGCTTTTTCATTACAAACACTTTAAATGGTCGGTTGCTTCGCAGTTCTTTTATGTGGCAGCACAAACGGGTATCAACAGTTTTTTCATAAATTATGTGTTTGATATTTTCAAAACGATGGAAACAAAACCAGTTGTAGGGCACGATTTCCTTGTTTGGTTAATGCAACTGATAAATGGAACTGAGGTAATAAATGAAGGAATGTATGATTCCACAGCTGGTTTAATTCTTGCCTTTGGAGGAATGGGACTTTTTACAATTGGTCGTTTTGCAGGCAGCGCTTTGCTCGGCAAATTTAAACCAAATAAGCTTTTGGCATTTTATGCGTTGGCTTGTATTATACTTACAGTATTGGTTATTATGGGATTAGGGGCCATTTCAATCGTCGCATTGTGTCTTATTTATTTCTTTATGAGTATTATGTTCCCTGTAAACTTTGCTTTAGGTTTACGCGACTTGGGAAGCCATACTAAAAGAGCTTCATCATTTTTGGTAATGGCTATTGTAGGTGGTGCAATTTTCCCAGCATTAATGGGTTATGTAGCCGATATAAGTTCGATGCAAATAGGCTTTATAATTCCACTTATTTGTTTTGTAGTAGTATTCCTATTTGGAATAACAGGCTATAAAATTAAAAAAGCGTAATATAAAAATTCAAATAATGCCGAAAAACCTGAAATTAAATTTTAATCATTCAACTACCAAAATTAAGTCATTGGTTGAAGCTATAAGCATTTCGATAATGCAAGGTGATCTAGGGGTGGGTGATAATTTACTTTCGATAAATGAGGCAAGCTCATATTACAAAGTATCGAGAGATACTATATTTAAAGCATATAATGAGTTGAAACGATTAGGCGTAATCGATTCGACACCTCAAAAAGGATATTTTGTAAAAGATGAAGTAAATAGAGTTTTACTTTTATTGGATACCTATTCACCTTTTAAAAAAGATTTGTATCATCGATTTGCCGAGAATTTGCCAGAGAATTATAAGGTAGATTTGATTTTTCATCAATACAATGAGAATTTATTCGAAACTATTCTGCGTGAAAGTATTGGAAAATACAGTATGTATGTAGTAATGAGTTTTTCGAATGATAAGCTATCGAAAACACTGAAAATGATACCTACTGGTAAATTATTATTACTTGATTTTGGTAATTTTGAAAAGTCGGATTTATCATATATTTGTCAAGACTTTAACCAGGCATTGTACAATTGCTTAAAAGATGGAATTGATGTTATTCGTAAATATCAAAAATTAGTTTTTGTATTCCCTGAAGATTTACGACATCCAATTTCTTCGATTGATTTTTTCAAACAATTTTGTAAAGACAACAGTTTTGATTACCAGATTTTACGTAAAAGTATAGATTGGAAAGGTGTTGAGAATAAATGTCTTTACCTTTGTATTACTACCCAAGATATGGTGAAAGTGGTAAAAGAAGTAGATAAAGTTGGATTTAAACTTGGAAACGAGATTGGTTTAATTGCTTACAACGATGACCCAGTTTTGGAAATTATTAGAAATGGTATTTCAACTATAAGTATTGATTTTGGTTTGATGGGCGAAAAAGCAGCAGAATTTGTAAAATCAAAAAAACTGATTCAGGAATATATTCCAACAAAACTGATAATAAGAGGGTCCCTATAATTAATAATTAAAAATTAAGAAGAATTTGGGGCCTAAAAATATATTTTTTTTAAAACAAAACAGCACAGTTCAGCATAATAAAAATCATAAACAAGTTATATAATTAATCTTCAAAACATAAATAGCATGAAAGCAGGTTCATCGGCAAGCGAAACAACTTCGGTTGCACAAATCAGAAAAGAAAAAACAGGTCGCCTTCAAGGCGATAATCCAAAAATCGGTATTCGTCCAACCATCGATGCTCGTCAGGGAGGTGTGCGCGAATCGTTAGAGAATCAAACTATGAATATGGCTATCAGCTTGGCCAATTTCTTGAGTTCAAACTTAAAATATAGCGATGGTAGTACTGTGGAATGCGTTATTGCCGACACAACCATTGGTCGTGTTGACGAATCGGCTGCATGTGCCGAAAAATTCAAAAAAGAAGGCGTAAGTGTAACTATCACTGTTACTCCATGTTGGTGCTATGGAAGCGAAACAATTGATGTAGATCCACATACCATAAAAGCAGTTTGGGGATTCAACGGAACAGAACGTCCGGGAGCAGTTTATTTAGCTGCTGCATTGGCAGGCCATACACAAAAAGGACTTCCAGCATTTGGCATTTACGGTCATGATGTTTTGGATAGTACAGATACTTCAATTCCAGCTGATGTTCAGGAAAAATTATTGCGTTTTGCCAAAGCAGGTATAGCTGCAGCTACTCTGAAAGGCAAATCATATTTATCAATAGGCTCCGTATCGATGGGTATTGCTGGTTCAATTGTTGATGCTGATTTTTTCCAAACTTACCTGGGAATGCGTAATGAATATGTGGATATGAGCGAAATTATGCGTCGTGTTCAGTTAAATATTTTTGACGCAGAAGAATTTAAAAAGGCGATGGCGTGGACAGTGAAAAACTGCAAATCGAACGAAGGACCAAATACAAATCCACCTCATACTACTAAATCGCGAGAAGTGTTAGATCAGGAATGGGAATTTGTAGTGAAAATGACCTTGATTATTCGCGATTTAATGATTGGAAATCCACGTTTACGCGAGCAAGGTTTTGGCGAAGAGGCACTAGGACACAATGCCATTGCTTCTGGTTTCCAAGGTCAACGTCAGTGGACTGATTTTATGCCAAACGGCGACTTTGCCGAAGCAATTTTGAATACGTCGTTCGACTGGAATGGCATACGTGAAGCATTTGTAGTGGCTACTGAGAATGATGCATTAAACGGTGTAGCTATGTTATTTGGCAAATTATTGACTAATACAGCTCAGGTTTTTGCCGATGTACGTACTTATTGGAGTCCTGAGGCTGTTGAGCGTGTAACTGGACATAAATTAGAAGGTTTAGCAGCTAATGGATTAATTCACTTAATCAATTCGGGCTCAGCATCGTTGGATGGAAGTGGTCAGCAAACAGCAGATGGCAAACCAGTTATGAAACCATTTTGGGAGATTACCGAAGAAGAAGTTCAAAAAACATTGGATGCAACAACTTGGTATCCTGCCGAAGGTGAATATTTCCGTGGTGGTGGTTTTTCGTCAAACTTCTTAACCAAAGGTGGCATGCCTGTAACTATGGCTCGTATTAATATGATTAAAGGCCTTGGACCAGTACTTCAACTAGCCGAAGGTTGGACAGTAGATATACCTTCTGATGTTCATAAAATTTTGAACGAACGTACGAGCAAAACGTGGCCTACAACATGGTTTGCACCACGCTTAACTGGTGAAGGAAATTTTGCAGATGTATATTCAGTAATGAATAATTGGGGAGCCAACCATGGAGCATTTAGCTTTGGACATATTGGTGCCGATTTAATTACGTTGGCTTCTGTTCTTCGTATTCCGGTTTGTATGCATAATGTGGAAGATTCAAAAATTTTCCGTCCAAGTGCTTGGGCTGCTTTTGGAATGGATAAAGAAGGAGCTGATTACCGCGCTTGTCAGACTTACGGTCCGATTTACAAATAAGACGACTGACAACAGACGACAAAAAACAACCCCTGATCCCGTTAAATAAATTCTGTTTTACCGCAACTTTTACAGAATTTTGAAACAACCCATTTTCGGGATTAGGGGTTTATCAAAAAACGAAGTTATAAAGTCAATAAATACAATTTTAGTTGCAGCAAATACAATTATCTTTGCATCAACTTTAAAAGTATACAAATGAAGAACAAATCTTTCCTAGCATTCGACCTTGGTGCAACCAGTGGTCGATCCATTCTTGGAAGTCTCGAAAATGGTCGTCTTCAAATGAAGGAACTGACCCGTTTCCCCAATCAGATTCTACAAATTGGAGAACATTTTCATTGGAACATCTATTCATTGTTTGAACATTTTAAAGCAGGACTTCAGGCTGCAAAAAACGAAGGAGTTGAAATAACTTCGATTGGAATTGACACTTGGGGCGTTGACTTTGCATTAATTGCTGAGGATGGCTCCATTCTCGGAGCACCTTATGCTTACCGCGACCCGCACACTGTTGGCGCACCCGAAAAATACTTCGAACTAGTTCCACGCGAAAAAGTATATGATTTGACTGGAATTCAAGTAATGAATTTCAATAGTCTGTATCAACTTTTTGCACTAGCTCAAGCCAATAACTCATTATTAAAAGCAACCAAAGAAATTTTGTTTATGCCTGATGCATTGGCTTATATGCTTACAGGCAAAAAAGTAGTGGAATATACCATTGCTTCTACATCGCAAATATTAAATCCACGTACCAAACAATTTGAATCACAATTGCTCGAAAAAGCGGGTGTTTCGCCTTCAATACTTGGTGACATTGTGATGCCAGGTCATTTAATTGGTACATTGCGTGATGAATTAGCAGAAGAAAGCGAATTAGGTAAAGTAAAAGTAGTAGCCGTTGCTGGTCACGATACGGGTGCAGCTGTAGCTGCTGTACCTGCTATTAATGAGAACTTTGCCTATCTTAGTTCAGGAACTTGGTCGCTGATGGGAATAGAAGTGAAAGACCCGATTATAAACGAAACAACTTCGGCATTGAATTTTACAAACGAAGGTGGTGTTGAAGGCACAACCCGTTTTTTGAAAAATATCACAGGAATGTGGTTGCTCGAACAATGTCTCAAAGAATGGAAAAAACAGGGAATTACCTACGCTTACGAAAAACTGGTGCAAATGGCCGATACAGTTCCGGCTTTTCAGTCTATGGTTGATACAGATGATGCTTCGTTTGCAAATCCGGTGAGTATGACAAAAGCTATTATTGATTATTGTAACGAAACAGGTCAAACAGCACCTTCAAGTCATGCCGAATTCGTTCGTTGTATTTTCGAAAGTCTTTCGTTGAAATATAAATACGTAATCGATTTATTGAAAGAGTTAGCACCATTCCCAATTGAAAAATTACATGTAATTGGTGGCGGTTCAAAAAATCCATTATTGAATCAATGGACTGCCAATTCAATTGGAATTCCTGTCATTGCTGGGCCTTCCGAAGCAACAGCTATCGGCAATATTATGATTCAGGCTAAAGCTGCTGGCTGTGTGGATTCATTGCAAGAAATGCGTCAAATTATTGGTGAATCAGTTCAGCTAGATGAATTCTTGCCTCAGAATCAGGAAGCTTGGTCGAAAGCATATCAGAAATTTGTGACCATTACCGGTCTTTAAATTATTAATTATTAATTGTTAATTATCAATTAAATATATGGCTGTAGTAGTTATTCTGCCTAAACAAGGGCAATCGGTTGAAAGTTGTATCATTACCGAAATCAAAAAGAAAAAAGGTGATACCGTAAAAAAAGGTGAAGTTATATTCTCTTACGAAACAGACAAAGCATCGTTCGAGGAAGAATCGCCTGTTGATGGTGTAGTTTTAGAAAGTTTTTACAACGATGGCGATGAAGTGCCTGTTTTGTTGGATATGATGGTTATTGGTCAGCCCGGCGACGATTATGCCGGATTGTTGCAAGGTGGAGCACCAATTGTTGAAAGTCAAGAGCCAAGAGCCAAGATCCAAGAGGCTGAAACTGCCGCTGAACCAAAACCTGAAACCCGAAACCCGAAAACCGAAACGTCAAACTCTTCAAACCTTTCAAACGGTACAACGTCTTTTGTTTCCCCTCGTGCTAAAAACCTTGCAGCCGCCGAAGCTATTGACGCTTCGCAATTAGCAGGTACAGGACCAAACGGTCGTGTGATTGAAAAAGACGTGAAAGCAGCACTTGAAAACCGTCCGAAATTGACTCCGCTTGCTAAGAAAATTGCTGCCGAAGAAGGTGTTCAGCCACAAGGTGCAGGTTCGGGATTGGCCGGAACAGCAAAATCGACTGATTTGGCAGCACCTGTAAATGCTGTTTATGGTGTAGATTACGAAGACAAAAAACTGTCGAACATGCGCAAAATTATTGCCAAATCGATGCATGCTTCGTTGCAAAACTCAGCGCAACTTACTCACCATTTAGGAGCTGACGCACGCAACATACAAAACTTACGCAAAAAAGCCAAAAAAGCTTTCGAAGCCGGAACATTGTCAGCTAACTTGACAATCAACGATTTCGTTTGTTTTGCAGTAATTAAAGCATTGAAGAAATTCCCGAATGCAAACTCACATTTCTTGGGCGATGCAATGCGATTGTTCAGCAAAGTTCATCTTGGATTGGCTGTTGATACCGAACGTGGTTTAATGGTTCCTGCTGTGCGTAATGCCGATGATTTGTCTATTCTTGGATTATCAAATCAGATGAAAGAAGTGGCCAACGCTTGTAAAAAAGGAGCAATTGCACCTGAACTTTTGGCTGCCGAAGCAGCAACATTTACGGTGTCGAACCTTGGAGCTTATGGTGTGGAAATGTTTACTCCGGTGATTAACCTGCCACAGTCGGCCATTTTGGGTGTGAATACCATTGTTCCCCGTCCAAAGGATTTAGGTGATGGCGTTTATGCATTTGTACCTTATA
>JBMOHZ010000001.1:0-29138 GCA_049317585.1 Paludibacter sp. | reverse complement strand
CATTCGACAATGTTTAATCCTCCTGATTCCTATTTTAATATTGTTGATTGTAAGCTCTCCATTCATAGCAACCTGCATCAGGTTTATCATCCGAAAATCGGTTTTTGCCATTCAAATCCAACGGAAAGCGGGATGCTACTGCTTTATCGGCTATATTACGTGCTGGAGATAGTGAGTCGGGTATGAAATTGAAATACTTTTTCTTTTCATAATCAAACGAACTTTGACGGAAAACGGTATCTAAAGGTTGATACCAACGAATATTCTGAAATTGGGATAATTCATATTTTTGTTTTCGTTTTATATACGAATTTGTAAAAACACCGCTGTAGTCTTTTAAAAAGCGACTTGCAATTGCCAATTCATTGTCCAGACTACCTGAAACAATACAATTTACAAATTCGGTTTGCATAGGTGCTGAACGTTGTAAAGCCATAATCAAAACAGCAGGATTTTTATCGCGTGAGCTTGGATTAAATGAATTTGCTGAATAATAGTTTGCAATAGTGCTTTGTTGAAAAACATGTGTGCCACCACTTAAAAACACAGTATAACTACCTGAATTAGATATCTCAGAGTTTTTAACGGTTAAATTTGTGTTTTGAGCCACAATGCCATAGTAAACAAAATTGTGAATTCGACAGTTTTCAAGTTCAATTTCGGGCAAATTATTCCTATCACTATTAGGAGAATAAAGCCCAACATATCCACTCGTGATGTTTGTGTTTTTAAGTACATGTTTGGCAATACTCGATAATAAATATACTCCTCCCCATTGTCCAGCCACATAGTTATAAGGTACAGGGTCCAAAAATTTTACTTTATCAAGTCTATCACCACGTAATTCAACTGGTTGTTCAAATGTGCCTTCGGTGAGTAAATTGCCATAAACGATTAAATTTGAATTATTGTGAAAGTAGAGTTTACAACCTGCTGGCAATGTTAGAGTTACTGATGGATCTACTGTAAGATCACCGTAAATAAGATAAGGTTTATCAATTAAAAATTTTGTATTTCTCTTTAATTTTACGTTTTTTAATAAGTGAATGTTTTGTCCAAATGCCTCAAGCATAACATGTTGTTTGTTTCCATTCAATTCAAAGCTAACCGAATCTTCAATTAATATTGGATTATTTTCATTTGTTGCTTCAATAGTTGTTTCAACAAATACATACATACTATCGTGTGCTCCAATTTCAATGTCAGTAAATTCATTTTGTGAATTTACTGAACCATCTACATTCAATCTGAATTTTGAATTACTGCCTTTTGCCAAATAAATTTGACTAATACGCAAGGCGCGATTATTTGAGTTATAAATCAAAAATTTCTCGGTAGTACTACCATACGATGTAAAAATTGTATCGAAAGAAAGCGTATCAGTCGAAAAAAATAGTTTCTTGTCGGGATTAGTGCTAAATATCTCATCCTGACATGAATACAAACTTGTCACAATCAAACTTAATACAATAAAGTTCAAAAAAGTTGAGGTCCTAAACATTTTAATTGAATGAATATATTTTTGATTAAAAATTAGCATGGGTTTAAAAATAAATTTATGAACTGAAATTATTATTTCTCAGAAAAATATGGAAAATGCCAAAATAATAAATTAACTTTGTGAAAATTTAAAAACACTACAAAATGTCAAGCCGTAAAAAACTCAAAAAAACTATTCAGTTCGTTAGTTCTGAACTTATTACTGATGTTTATTTTCGTTGTTTAATGAATAAAAACACCGACGAAAAAACAGCAGAAACATTGGTCGTTAAAATTGTTGAAACAGCACGCGAATTTACATTACGCTCAAACCGCCCTGGTGGTAAACAAAATCCAGCATCTGTAAAGTCCTATTATCGAAGCTTATATAAAGCTTGGGACGATAAACTCATCGAAATTATTAAACAAATAGAAAGCATTTAAATACTTTCTACTTATTCAAAATTAAACGTCAGGGTTATTAATCTTGACGTTAATTTATTTAATGCCATTGTATATTGCTTTTCAGCATCGGTAAGGTTACCAGTATCGCGGTCGGCAAGTGGCGTAAGCATATTGTTCATACCCAATGCCAATTTTAGTTCAGGTGCCAATTTAAAAAAGTCAAAATATATATCGCAACCCACTCCAAATTCAAAAAATGTATCGAATGGTCGAAGCATTATAGACTTATCGCTATCCCTACCCAAATCAACATATACACCACCTCCACCAATTAAATATGGTCGAATATTACCATATCGCTCCGAGCTATACTTTACATAAACAGGTGCGCTGACCAAAACAGATGAAATAACATCGGGGGTAGGTAAATTTTTAAAAACTAGTTCGCGGTCGCCAATATGCATGGTTGGAGTAAAGCGCAGATTAAGATACCTATTCAGCATCATATCACTTACAATACCCACCGAAAAACCTGGAAGCAAAGTAGATACGTTTGCTGGAGTTGTTGATCCTACACCAAAATCCATAGTGTTTATTCCCAACGAAAAACCAAAATGTAGAAATTTGTCATCGCCATGATAACTGTTTTGGGCATTGAGTTTAGTTAAACACGCAGATACAAATCCAAGCAACAAGAGTGTTTTTTTTATTTTAGTCATAAAATTTTTATACCGATTATTTCCTTCATTAAAACGCTCATAGTTGTAAATTATTGCACTATGAGCAACAATGCATTATTTTACGGCAATAGTTTCAATTTCGACCAAAGCGCCAAGCGGTAAATCCTTTACAGCAAAAGCTGAACGGGCCGGACATTCCGATTGATAATATTTTTTGTACACCTCGTTCATTCCAGCAAAGTTACTAATGTCCGATAGGAAAACGGTAGATTTTACAACGTCGGCAAAAGTATATCCTGCTTCTGAAAGAATTGCCAAAATATTTGCAAAAACTTGTTCGGTTTGCGAAGTGATTTCAGAAGTTTCAATCTTGCCAATTGCAGGATTTATAGGCAATTGTCCTGAAATATAAAGTGTTCCGTTTGCTTCTACAGCCTGGCTATATGGTCCAATGGCAGCTGGAGCATTTGTAGTGTTGATTATTTTTTTCATATTTATATGCAAATGGTAAATCTATTAAATAGTAAATTATGACTTGATAATTTCGCCAAAATCGGCAATATGATCATCCACATAAGCTGCAATTAAGGATGTTTGTTGTTCTTCCATCTCAAAATATTGTTCCTCCAAATCGTCAAAAACTTCAAAATCAACATACATGGCATTAAATTCTTCTTCGGTAGTTTCACGTTCGAGCTCAGCTTTGTTGTGGTCGTAAATCTCTTTGGCCTTATAAATGAGCTTGCCAAGTTCCACAGCACCAAACTGTTTCATTGCCTTTGCAAACGGATTTCCAAAAATATAAGCACCATATCCGTTCTGAATTAGTTGTACAAATCCGCCGTCGCGCATTTCGGTTGTAAAAAAATGCCAAGCCAATAAAGTATGCTGCGAGCCATTTAATTTATTCATGTTCTCGGCAGTCAGTTTTCCATCAACAGCCAGTAAATAAGCATCAATAAAAACCTGAAGAAATTCGTCCATCCCCACATTTACAGCTTCAGCAAGTGCTTTGTCGTTTATTTGTATCATTTTTTTTATTAATGTATGAAGAGTTTGATGTTCCGATAGCTATCCGAATTAAGCTTGTTGAAATTTAATTTATTAAAATTTCCACACTATATGCTTGTAATTCAATTTTAATATGATTTTCTTTTATCGAAAATTTGTTTCCAAAAGTAGCTTTCATTTTTTCAACTTTCAGCGTTTTTGGCAAATTCACTTCAAAAGTACTGTTTTTTGCTGAATTATTGATAAATATAATAGCTTCTTTGTAAAAATACTTGCGGGCATACACCCATGTTTCGGGCTTAGTTTGTAAATTTATAAAGTCGCCATATACCAAAACATGATTATTCATTCGTAAATGGGTGAGTGTTGCAATACTATTCCAAAGTTTTGATTCGCGTTTATTCCAGTTATTAAAACGCATCATTTGCCTACAATCAGGGTCATTAGCTCCTGTCATTCCAATTTCGTCGCCATAATAAATTACTGGAATGCCTGGAATGGTGAGGTTAAATGCATGAAACAACAATAATTTATCGTATGCAGTGGAGTCAGTTATGCCAATTTTCCGTTTCCAACCTGCTGCTTTTGTATCTTCACCCGGAATTAAATCGCCCGAAGCTTGTGCCATAAAACGAGGCTTATCGTGATTGCCAGAAATATAACCCATTAAATTATGTGTACCAAATATATTTAAACTTGAACTAAAAACATCATGCACTCGGCATAAATCACCTCCACCTGAACCAGCAAATGTAGTGTTAGCAATGTCGTACACATTAAAATCGAACTGACCATCGAGCATTCCAGTTGTAAGGTAACTAGCTATTAATTTGGAACTTCCATAAGTTTCGCCAATTTGATATGGTGCTTTACCCTTCAACTCGCGTTTCATTTTGAGCGTGAGCATACGCCAGAATTCTTCGTTAACATGTTTACAAGCATCGTGACGGAAGCCATCTAATTTAAATTCCTTCAACCAAAAAAGTGCCGAATCAGTCATCATATCCACGACTTTTGGGTTCGAAAAGTCAATTGTTGGCATAAAAGTATCGAACCAAGTAGAAAGTCGATATTCGTCCCATCGCTCTGTATTCAAGGTTCCATCAGGTAAATAAAGCGGCGTACTCCACTCAGGGTGTTGTTTGTAAAATGGATGTTCTTTATGTACATGATGCGCCACATAGTCGAGTAATATATTCATATTTTTTTTATGTCCATCCGCCACTAAATTTTTAAATTCATTATTGGTACCAAATCGAAAATCAACTTGAGAGGATGATATTGGCCAATACCCGTGATAGCCCGAAAATTTTGTTTTACCAACTTCAGAATAACCATAAGGTTCTAATGGATTTTGATTGAGTGGTGAAATCCAAAGTGTATTTACACCTAATTTTTCGAAATAACCATCATTTATTTTTTGTTGTAATCCAGTTAAATCACCTCCCCAAAAGTCTACTTTTGGGTTTACATCCGGGCGATTCAATGGCTTGTCATTAGTTTTATTGCCATTCATGAAGCGGTCCACAAGCATAAAATACATGATTTGGGCATGTTTGTCTGTTCGTTTTACTTGGGCTGCATCAGTTAATACTTCTCCATTTTGAAGTGGAATTAATATGTCGTTACTCACTCCAAAGTCATTGCTAGCCCATACCCTCAAGTACGAACGCTCCAATAAGCGAGCTTCAGCAGGAATGTTTAATTCAATTTGTCCATCTTTAATTTTAACAAAATTATTCGGTAATAAATAATTTTGCCAATACACAAATACTTTGTTTATAGTGTTTTGAGTAGATAATTGAACTTTGTCATTTTCAAAATCTTCAGTTGTGAGTATGGGGAATGAATCGTTTTTTCCCGCAATTTGCAATATGGAATTATATTTTCCGAAACCATTATCCACTTTATTCGGATTATTGACATCGTGGTTCTGGTCACCATCTATTGCCATTTGATATAAATATGAACCAGGACTTAGATTCATCGTAATTTCGTACAAGCCATTGGCATTAAGAACTAAATTAGGCATTCGACTAGGTGTCCAATCGTTCATTTGTCCTGCAATTTGTACTTTAGTATAGTTTTTTCCTTGAGGGTCGAAAGTGAAAGTGTAATCCACTTTATCCGTTTTGCGACAAGGAACGGAGTAGGCAATACCTTTTGTCCAGATACGCAAATCGACAAATTGTTCGATATTGCTGTTGGCCAACAGAATAGCTGTCAGTTTGTCGGCTGATAGTTTGATTTTTAGAAGATTAGTGGACGATGAAACGGAATCAATTTGTGATGGATTTAAAATATAATCCTGTAAATAAAGTTTATTCTCACCCACTTCGAGTGTTAGCAACGAATTTAGGTTTAGTGAATTTTCGTTTTCAGCAGGTAAATTTAATTTAGGCTGACAAGCTGTAAATAAAATACTTACAAATAATAGTTGAATGCATTTTTTCATATTTGATATTTTTTTTCAAAAGTACAAATAAGTATGCATTTATTCCACTTTAGAAAAAAAATGAAGTATTTATTTTTATGCAAACGATTTAGAAACTAAAAAATTGTAACAATTTTGTTCCTATATAACAATTTTTATTTGAAATATTTATCACGTATTTTTAATGCAATTTTTCGTAATCCTGGAAAGTATTTGCCACTTTTAATATTGTAAGCTAAAGATTGTGCATCAAAAATCATTTCGAAATTTTCGGTACAAAACACGGGTTTACCAGTTATTCGGTTTATTTCTAAAGCTTGATGAAGTGAACTTTCAAAAAATAGTTTATATTGTGATTCTTTATACGAATTTGCTTTGTGTTGTCCATGACTATTTGCTTTTTGACGAGCACGCATATCGGGCAAGTCCAACATTACCAACTTATTATATTTTACGCCATGTTTTTGCAACCATATTTCGGTTTCTTTTCGGTATTTTTCGAGTCGCGAAGTTACCAACGTTCCAATTTTACTTTTTGGAATATAAAGAGGAGCAGCATTCAATATAAAATCAATGTATTTGGGGCCATCATCGTTTTGCTCGTCTAAAGGATCAACACAAAGCACACCGTCAATGTCGAAACACGATTTTTCTAAGTCGCTATGATTCAATATGTTCCATTGAAAATATCGTGGTAGTGGAACAGATTCAAAAAAATAATCGACCAGGTTTTCTTTGCCAGGAACAACATAAACAGCACAAAAACTAACATCAAAATCAGCACTCACATCTTTAACCAAGTCTTTGGCTTTTGTCATGGCTGAGCCAGAAGCAATGCTATCGTCGACTATTAAAATCTTTTTAAATTCCTTTACATCAATAAATTGACCACGTTCGCCCGCTTTATAAATATGTCCGTTACGGAACGAATGAATATCTGTAAATGGCTTACTAAGATATAATGCAATTAAGTTAGCAGGTAACATGCCACTACGAGGTACTCCTACAATTAAATCAAAATCACGAGGTAATATGCTTAATTTTTTAATTATCACCTCATTCATGTTTGCTATATTCCTGTAATACATATATTTAGTTTTTAAAGTTTGTAAAGTTTATAAGGTTTGTAATGTTATAAAGTAATAAAATATTAATTTTATTATCACATTATCATCTCAACACATTTTCTCTATAATATTTCCAAAGCTTTCGGTACGTGCTTCCCATGAATTTGCCGAAGCAAAATCAATACGGTTTTTTATTAGTTGTTGCGTATCATTTTCGGTTTCGGCAATGAGTTTACGCACAAAATCATCCTTATCTAAAGCCACACTCACTAACCCTTCGAACTCAGGCAAACGAGCAAAAGCATTCATAACCACCGGTACACCTACGGCTAAATATTCGTTAATTTTGAGTGGATATATATTTTTATTTACGTCATTAACTATATATGGAATAATACCCACATCATAAGTTGCTAAAAGTTCAGGAACATCGTTGGGTTTTATCGGGTCGAAGAATTTCACATTGCTGTATTTTTTCATGCGTGCTTTTAAAGCTTCGTTGCGCATATCGCCTGTAAATTCAAAATCGAAATGTGGCAACTTACTGATGGCATATTCAACGGTATCAATATCGAAACGTGGGTCGAGACTGCCAATAAACCCTACACGTTTGCGTTCGCGATTATACACTTCATTTTTTGAAAACTTGCTAAACACCGGAAAGTCAACACCGTTTTTCACAACAAAAGTTTTTGGATTAAGTTTCTTCTTTTCTGCATTCAGAAAGTCCGAAGTAGTTATAATGCCATTAACTTTTTCCGAAAATCGGTTTTCAATTTCAAAAATTCGTATTCCAAAAAAAACGGATTCTACGCCATCGTAACAATAATATATATGCGATTTTTCGCCCAATTTGTGCAATAACGACAAGCCAAAAATTGGATTATAAGCTGTAATTGCAATGGGATTTTTCATGCCAATTTTTCGCATTGCCCACTTTAATGTAAGCTTGTATATCAGCACATTAATCGGAAAAAGCAGATTGAAAATGCGTTCATTTTTAAGAAAAAACACGGGTATTCCAGGTGGAATAACCAAATTATAAACCTTACTTTCTACATTCGTATCTATTAATTGCAAACGATTCTTCAAACCCAGCATACGTTTTACTGGTGCATTTTGTTTGCTGCGAAGTGTTGCATAAACGTCTTTAATGGTATAAGGATATTCAACAAATAAGACCCGATTGTTTTTTGCCAATCGTTCCATAATTTGAACAGTCGATTTGGCATAATTACCAAACCAACTGGTGTTTGCAATACAAATAATATCTTCGCCTTGTAGCATGTTTGTCCGATATTACATTAATTCATTGATATTCTGCAAATTTGTTTTTTTATTTATATACATTTCCCACCAAACTGCTAAGGTGAGTAAGTTTATAATTTGATTTGCCTTAACCTGCTGATACCAAAACCAATACGATTTAGAAGTTGCTATTGTTTCGTATTGATTAAGTAAAGATTCTATTTTATCAATCTTAAAAATAGCTTTTACACCATCAGCTTTACGCAAATAGGCAAACAATGCCCGACGTTGTGTGTCGTCTTTCAGGAAAATTGGAAGTGGTGCAAATCCACCTTGCTTTTTACGATCGGTAATTTCGGTTGGTAACTTGGGTTTTAAGTATGTTTTGTGCAAGTATTTCGAAACACCTTTTCCACCTGAAAGCTCATCGAGAGTCCCTTTAAACTTGTAATTAACAGGCATTTTGTTCAAAAAATTATACAAATCGGTACTCATGTACGGAAACGAAATTTTATTTCCGAACAATTCGCTCATTCGCGAAGATTTAAAAAGAATAACTTCGTTTATAACCTGCTTAATATCAATATTATAGTTTCTATTGTAGAAAAAGTCATCGAAGTTCTTATAACTTTTCGGAGCATTTTGCAGATAATGTAATTTTTTAATATTAATACCTTTCAAAGTCATATTATTCAACTTTCGAAGCGAAAAACCAAAGGTGTCACTTTGTTGAATATGTAAAATTTTCCGGTTATGAAATTCTGTTCGAAAAAGTATACTATCTTTATCAAATGACGATATTGAATCTCCTAAAGTGTCAAACCATTTTTGTAAAAATTGAACGCCTTTTGATTTTAGTTTCCAATGCATTGCCAACTCTTTGCCCGAAGTTCCAAAATGCTGATCGTTGCCATCACCGCCCAAAATTATATCGGGTTGCTCACTCGATTTTTTGACCAATTGCATGACAGTAAAGTTTACAAGTAAACCACCTTCTTGAAATGGATCGCCCGTAGCGCGTAGAATTTGAGGTAATTGCATTATTTCGGAACCATCAATTTCGTAATCGTAATGACGACTCTTATATCGCTCTGACAATATTTTGGACAATGGAAGTTCTGTCCACGGATTATCTTTAAAACCTATGGAATAAGATACAACATCGCCTTGATATACATCGCGCAATGCCGAAATATTTCCGCCCGAATCATAACCACCACTTAGTAAAAGACCTACTTTTTTTGCGCTCTTTATTCTATTTTCAATAGCAGATTTGTGTAATTTTTCATATTCAATAACTGCCTCTTCAATAGTTAGTTTTGATGTGCCTACATTTTGCATAAAGCTGTTATAATCAAACAAATCAGATGTCTTAATTTGATTGTTTTTATATTCCAATACAAAACCTGCATTCAGTTTCGAAACACCTTGTAATGATGTAAGTGGTGATGGAATATATCCAATACTCATAAAGGTTAATAATGCCTCGTGGTTGGGTTTGCATTCAAAGCCATCAATTCCGGCAAAAGACAAAAGTGAATTACTTATATATTCATTGGAGTAAAACAACTGACTTCCAGCGCCATGACGGTCGCGGACAACCATAATTTTTTCGGGTTCGACTACTATACACAAAAAATCGCCATCGATAGTTTGAAATGCTTTTTTACCATTTTCAATATAGTTTTGCAGTAATTCATTTAGTGTTGACCAGTAGAGCTTACCATTAAAAAATAGCCTTATTTCATCTAATTTCAAATTTTCGAAATCAGATAATGCTTCGAAATCGCCTTTCAGTAAATTGCTGAAAGTTACTAAAAACTGATTTGATTTTTCCATAAGTAATATTTAAGAAAATTCAAAATTAATACTATTATTATCTCTATTACATCAATATGGGCAAAAGTAAACTATGCAAACGAATAATTTTGTAACTAAAAAAATTAAAATGCTGTCGTACAAAAAACTTTTTTACTGTAAGAATTTTTATTACAAATCACAAAGTTGAAGCGTAGGATTAATAATCAAGTACTGTATATTTACCTTAAAATTTTGTTTTTAAAACGATTATATACCACTACTTCAAGTAGATACGAAAAAATAAGTAGAACTATTATATACAATCCATATTCGATAATTTTATTATTCATGAAACTCAAATAATGTGCCTCAACCACTAAATAATGATGAGCAATATAAATAACGTAAGAGCTAGATGCAAGATATTTAAATTTACCAACAAACAAATCAAAACCTATCCAATTTAATTTTTTCCATAATATTGCTCCAAAAAGTACCATTATTGTAAATACAAAATGACGTAATTCAACAAATGGATAAGCAACTAAAGGATAGGCATAAATTTTTGTAAATTCGAAATTTAATTTCAAATTAATTGCTAAAATTATCGAAATTGCTACTAATAAAGTAGCTTGGGGCATAATGGCTTTAAAGCTAAATTCACCTTTATTCAAATAAATATCGGCAAAGCGAACTCCAGTCCACCAAATAGCAAAATACATTACCAATCGATTGACAATAAAAGGATAAAGTAGATAACTGGCAGCCGCAATTATTGTAAGAATTGTAACAAATCTGTTTATTCTTTCGGGTTTAATGTAAGTTGCCAACACAAAAAACAGCATGTAAAACCACCATTCGTACGATAGCGACCACAATACGCCATTTCCTAAATACGCAGGAACTATAACATTTGGTTTTAGCGAAATTACATCCTGAAGCATAAATAAAGTACCAATCAAGTTTTTCAATTCTAAATTCGCCAAGCCTCCAGCCTCATAACATCTTATTATGTAGGCCATTAAAAAAACAATAATTAAAGGAATGTACAAACGAATAAATCTTCGAATAAAATAATAACCAAAAGATTTGTCTTTGGAGCGTTGGTAAGTGTACTTAATTACAAAACCCGATAGCACAAAGAATACAATCACCATTTCGGGTCCAAACCGAAAAAGGTAACCAATATTTATTCCGAATAACTCAATTTTTTGTGGTAAAACATGAAAAAACACCACATATAGAGCAGCAAAACCACGTACTGCCTCTAATTTTTCTAGTCGATTTGATTTCATAGAATTATAAAAATTACTGGATTATTTATTTTGTGCTTCTAGAAGCATTGATTCAGATTCATTTTTTTCCCATTCTGGCATAAGTGAAATCATAGCCATACTAGCAAAAACGATAATTAGATTTGGCAGTTGACCTAAACTGGAAGCGGTGTAAGATGAAACTATTAGCCCGTACATGCCACTTGTTAGGGCCATCGCTTTGTATTTGTATTCTGGTTTTTTTAATCGAAAAAACACAAAAAAAGAGGCTTTCCCGACAATATAGAAAATCATGATTAAATAAAATGTTAGTCCAACTATTCCTTGTTCAGCCCAAATCTGAATATAAAAACCATCCGTTGCTGTCTCGGCAAGCAAAGTTCCAGGACTAAAACGTAATCCCCAGTTTCCAGCCGACCCTACACCACCTCCAAAAGGTCTGGTTTTGAGGTATTCAGCAAATATTTTACGATTATCATTTCGTACATCCATCGAAGCATTATCTTCAGAAAACCCCGAGCGCATACGTCGTATTTCATAATTACCTTGCCCAATAGTAGTGTATTTAAAAAAAACAAATATAAGCACCATAAGCGACACTCCTGTTACAATTATAGTTACCCGTTTGGATAAAATTGCATAAACTGCAAACCCAGTTAAAGGCACTGCAATGGCGCTACGGGTACCTGATATCATTAATGCAAAAAACGACATGAAACCAATTGCCAAATAAAAATATTTCAGATTTTTTTTAGCTTCGTGAATAGCAAGTACAATATAAAGCACAGCAAAATAACCCATTGAGCTGCCAAAGGTACCTGCATCGGAAAATATGGAGAAAACCCGAAGTTGACCAAAAAGAATATGTGTAGAACGATTTCCAGGTTGGTTTAGCCAACGCGATTCCCATTGATCAACACCTAAGTATTTTTGGGATAATGCCTTGATAATAGCAACTATAGTAAACCATGCGGTTAATTTTATTAGAATATCAAGGTCTTTGGGTTTATTGAAAATCAGATACGTTAGTGGTACTGTAAGAAAAATATACAAGCCTTGTCCACGCATTGCATAAAACCAAGCTTCCCGGCTAACAGCCTCAGGGTTAAAAAGTTGCAAAAATGTCATTGCATACCAAATAATGACAAAATAAGAAAAATCACGACCTGCATTTTTCCATTCCACTTTTTTATTGAACTGACTAAAAATAAGTGCTAACCAAGTGAGCACTAATAAACCATCGACTGATAATCCTAGAGGTGCTGGAATGTAGCGAGACAAACCAATAGCAAAATAATTAGCAATTAATACTGAATAAAAACCAATACGCGGATTAGCAAAAAACTTATATAAATATAAAATTGGACCCGGAAGTATCAAAGTGGCGATTCCTGCAATAAAGTTATCCTTTGCGAAAAAATAAATTGATCCTCCAATAAGTATAATAAAAATAATACTTACTGAAAAAATCAGCAAAGTATGTTTCACTTTATTATCTAAATACGTCGGATTTAAACTCATAATTAATGCATTACAAATTTTACATTACTCTTTTTAGTAATTTTTTAAGCAATTTACGTATGAACGACCGCTTTTTCGGAATGTCACCGTACATTTCTTCTAGATTATCGGGTTCAGCATATGTAAGAACAGCATACAAACTGTTTTCAAGTAATACTGATTTGAGTTTATTTAGCATAAAAAGATCAGCATCGGCCCAAGATGTATTAGCATCGTATATAATTAAATTTGCACTCGGATTTGAAATAATAACTGTATTATCAATTCCATTGCTTATAGGTGGAAAAATTGAAATTAAAAAGTCTGATGTTATGGCTTTTTCGGTTATAAATGTTTCGTATTTTTCATATTTATTTATTTCAGAATAAAAGTTTGGAATATCAATTGAACCATTTTCAGTGTTTTTAACCTCACTATTATTACTTTCTTCATTACAAAAACTTACAATATTTACGCTAAAGTTGTGTTTTTCAATTTCGGTAGCTAACTGATTGGCTACAAGAGTTTTTCCTGCACCATCCCAGCTGCTAAAAACCTGAACAATAAATGGTTTGCTAGTATTTGATGACAATTTTCGAACTTTTTCGAAAAGTAGAAGTGAAGCTCTATGATCGATAATTTCAGTATTGATATATTTTTTATTTCGTTTGTTTTTGGTAGTATAAGCTGCAATAACGTCTAACCCTGTATTGGTTTTAAGTAATGAAGGTGATTTCATACGTGCATCCATTAATTCTATTATAAATACACCCAATAAATAAAAAATAATGGAGAATAAAACCGCAATTACTACGTATAGTTTATTTTTTGAAGGAATGGCATTAATTGGGAATTTTGTTTCATCCAGCACCTTCATATTCGAACGCATATCAATACTTTGCTGATTTTGTCGTGCCAATCCTAAATGGTGCAATATATTTAAATATTCCCGTTCGTATACATCAATTTCGCGTTCAATACGTTTAATAGTAGCACCAAGTGGTGCATATCTTTTAAATTGTTTCATAAAATCTATTTGCCTCAATTTCATTGATTTAAATAGAGCCGAATAGTTTTCGTGGTTTTTAACAGCGTCCAACCATTCTGATAATAATCGTTGCGACTCAATACCTTGACTTTTTGAGTCAAAAATATTCATCGAATCAATTTTATTTTCGAGTGTGCTCTCTACTTTACTCCTTTTGTTTCTTAAATCTGGCAATTTAAATCTATTCGGATTTTTATTATCAAGTTCAATAGCTGTAATCGCTTCATTAAGTTCAACTAACTGTTCCCTAATTTGTAATATCATACTGTTTCGTAAGTTGATATTATAACGTTTTTCAACTTCGTGCTCTAGTTTAGATAACACAGCCTCAGAGGCTTCGAATTCCATTTTTACTTCTTGCAAGCGTACTTCAATTTTTTCTTGTTGTGTTGTAACCTGTTCGGTTTGTTCATAGTAATTAATGATATCATTATCAATATTAAAGTCGAGTAGTTTTTGCTCAGCTTCGTCTAATTTTGCTGCTATTTCTTTGAGCTTTTGCTCAAAATAACTTACTGCCGAACTTGACTGTTTTATTTTAATCTCGCTATAATTTTCAACAAAAATTTGGGTAGCAAATTTTACTGTATTAAAACAGATTCCTGGATCTTCAGATTCAAAACTAAGTTTTATTAAATCGCTGTTAGTTAAGCGTTCCGCTTTTAAATTTGAAATAGAATTAATACTATAATACTTATTTCCAAAATTCATTAGTCTATAAATATAGTTTTTTTCATCCTGAGTAATATAATTTTTCAGATTTTGATATGTTTTATCAAAATTATTCTTTACAACTAATTTCTTGACTTTTTCTGGAACCGACGCCATTAATTCTTTATACGATTTTTCTGAAATTATTTCCTTTTGAGGTTTTGTAAGTATAAGGTGTTGTGTTAATAAATGAAGTGATATCTCTTCGTAAAGTGTTGTTGATTTAAGCATTGTCATAATATTGTTATACTCACTTTGAGTTGCATTATTATCGATGCGTATTGATTCTACAACCAATCCACTGTTAGTTGTAACACCTGTAAATATTGTTGACGAAGTGCTATATTTAACAGGTAAATCCTTAGTAAGAAGAAAAACAACTACTCCAATAATTGTTGGAATAATAATTAGATAAATTATTTTTGAATAAATAATTTTTAGAAACTTAATGATATTCATTTTTTTATTTTTTGAATATTTGTACCCATAAGTATATTTAAGATATAAAACTGTGCGTAATAATCGTTTTTTGTCGAAACGAATGCATCAACTGCTTTTGCATGTGCTGTTGAAGATGCAGCAAACTCAGTCATACCAAGCATTCCCGATTTTAAATCGTTTTTAGATTTCAAATAATCAATTTGTGCTGTTTGTAAATTATTTAAATGAACACCTAGTAATTCTTGTAATCTTTTTAATTTAAAATATTCAGTAACAACAAGTTTGTTGATTTCATTTTTTAATTCCTCCTTTTTAAGCTCAGCTTCTTTAATGCTAATATTCAATTTCTTTTGTTCATTTTTATTACTCGAAAAATACGAAAGAGGTATTCTTAAAGTTAAGCCTGCAAAATAGTTAAACTGCTCTTTTGCAGATTGTACAGCCACATCAGGATTTGATGTTTCCTGGGTCAATGTTAACTGATTAAATAAACCATAACGTGTGTTAGCATCAATTATTAGATACTCTAACCACGATTTTTTTCTAATTTTTATATCCTCTAAAATAATTTCTATTTGCTGATCGCTTGCTTTAAGTAGAGGCGAATTTTTTAAAGTAGATTGTATACATTCATCCAATTCTGGAATTATATAGTTGTCGAAAGTCAACACATTGCTCAAACTGTCAGTTTTTGCTTGTGTTTGAGCAAAAACTGACAGGTTGAATAAAAATAATACTAAAATTAATTTTAAACGATTCATTTTTAAACGTTTTCTTGTTGCAACATTGCAGGTATTGTTTTAAAAAGTATCTTCATATCGTACCAAAACGAGAAATTTTCGGCATATTCAATATCCAATTGTTTGCGTTCGTCGGCCGACATAGCGTTTGAGCCTCCTCGTTTGGTTACTTGCCACAATCCGGTTATACCAGCTGGTGCCAAAAACCGTTTCGACCATTGGTCTGTAGTAAGCACTTCAGCCTCATAAAGCGGTAATGGCCTATTTCCAACTATCGACATATCACCTTTCAAAACATTAATAAACTGAGGCAACTCATCAATACTTGTATTACGCAAAATACGTCCTACTTTGGTTATGCGTGGGTCATTTGCCATCTTGAAGAATGCATTTTCACGTTTTTCAGCCTTTCGCATTTTTACAGTTTCTTCGGATATAAAACCGTCGTCGTGTATCAAAACAGGCCCATCATGTTTCAACGGTTCGTAATTACTTGCTTTTTCAATTACAATTTTATCTGAATTTTCAGTTTTTCCATATTGATTTTTCTTCATCAATTCATCTACACGTTTATCAGCATCGGTATACATGCTTCTGAATTTCAGAAAACCAAATACTTGATAGCCTGTACCTATGCGTGGGGCAGCATAATAGAATTTTCCTTTCGACTCCAAACGTATGGCAATAATAATAATAAGGAAAATTGGCAGTAAAAATAGTAAAACTGTACCAGCAAACAAAATATCGAACGTACGTTTCCATAATGGAAGCTTAAATTTGTCGATATTTTCCTTGTTATTGTTTACCAGCGCGCCATAATGAGTTTTAATAAATTCAAATCTTTTTCGTAAAATGTCAGGCTGTGCATCATAACCATACACATCGTGCACACCGCATTTTAGCAACTCTTCGGCTGACATTTTGTTTCGAATAGCAAAAAATACAATTTTATACTTCGAGAGGCTTTTAACCAAATTTGATAGTATGATTGGGTTATTATCTATCAAACTTTCTTCATAAATTATCAAATCAATATTTTCGTGAAAACGAATAATATCATACGGTTTTTCAATTATTGAAACATTAAAATCAGCTGTTGCAGCCGTTAATCTGTCAACCAATTCGGATGGCTGACCCAGATAAGCAATATTGTACTTCATAAATATCAAATTAATGGTTTTAACTAAAAGAATAACTCACTGAATCAAAATTTTTTATTGCTTAATTATTTCAATAACTTTTCAATACGCGCTAATAATTCAGCCGGATTGTATGGTTTTTCCAAATAATCATCGGCACCCATTTTAATGAGTTTAATTTTTTCGTCGCTTTTATCAATGCTCGATAATATAATAATAGGAATGTCTTTAAAAGCTCCCGAATTTTTAAGCTGTTCTACAAGGTCTTTACCTCCTAAAACAGGCATCATTAAGTCGCTCACAATTAAATCGGGAATGTTACCACTCTGAAGCAAAGATAATGCTTCTACACCGTTTTCGGCACTTTCAACATGGTAATTTGATGACAAAATTGTTTTTGTTAATCTACGGAATTCTGTTTTGTCGTCGACAATTAAAATTTTCTTTTTCATGATCTTTTTGTTTTAAAAGTTTATATTCAAAAAATGATGTAAATTATTAAATGCGTTTAATCAGACGCTCATTTTTGAATATGAACGCCTGATTAATAGAATTGTATGATTTGTTTACTAAGTCATTTTGTTATTTTTTAATAAATAATTTACTTGTATCGCGATAACCTTTTATGTCCTGATACCAATCCATATAATTGTATCCACGGCTATTTGCCCAATTGTTAAACATTAAATATGTTTTTGTAATATCTTGTTTTTCGGCTGGATATGCAAATTGTATCGGAAGATTAATAGCCCAAGGTAAGTATTTATCAGACATATAATATTTCTGCGATTTCAAATCGGTATTGTCGTCGCCCGTTCCAAAAAGTGAAGCATCTACTAAATCCGTTGGGGCACTTCCTGGTAAATGTACTTCTCTGCTACGTTCGCCACCAACTATAATAAATGGATTGTAAGGAGCTGTGCCAAAATTGCTTACGCTTACAGGGTTGTTCAATACAATTTTTAAATCTATAGTTTTTGGAGCAGCGTATGCACCACCAACTACTGTATTTACAATTGAACCGGTAAAACCTAATACAATAAATGGATCATCAAATACAGGTATTACTGCTTTGGCTTGTTTCTTTTCAGTACCATTTGTGTTGAGGTCAAAAATATTTTTGTTCAGTTGTTGTCCTGTAACCGATTTGATATTATCTGGCGCAGTATTGAACGAAATTGCAAACGGATTACGAAGCGAAGCACCTATGGCTTTAACTGTTAATGCTGCATCAATTTCTACAATTAAATTTTGTGCATTGGTAATCTGATTATAATTGTAATCAATTACTAAATCGTTAAAATCATAATCGCCTTTGTTTGGCCACAAATCTTCGAAAGCTAATGTACCTACTTGATTTTTTCCTGGATAATAGTTGTTGAACGCTTTATCTTTATCGTTAGGGTATTCATCGCGACTATCTGTAACTCCATCACCATCGGCATCTTTGGGAGTATCTATTGGTTTATAATTGTTGGACTTTACAGCAGTATATGGTGTTACTGTTGAATAAAAAACGCCATCGTTAAAATCTTCGTCCGATCCATTTTCGCAATTAATATCTTCGAAACCAATCAATAATAACTTACGTAAATCATCTTTAAGAATTACATTATGTTTACGTTTGGTTATATTCACTTCGGGGTTAAATCGTTTGTCCGAATAATAGGTTCCGTAGCCAGCAGATATATTGCTACCACTAAATGCATTTGCTTTGAAAAACCAAGCTACTGTTGTTCCTGCAGGAAAACGATTACTGTATTTTTGAGTTACAGGATCAAGATATAATAATTGTACTTTGTTGCCCGATACTAATGAACCTCCCGAACCAGCATACGATACATTTGGGAAAATAATAGTAGCATCAGTAATATCTTTTGCTAAAGCTGGTGCTTTATCATTTGGATGTGTGTAATAGCCCAAGGTATTCAAATATCCAGCTCCTTCATGAACAAATGTTACCCAGACTTCTGCATCTTCTATCAATACGATATTACCTTCATCACTTGATGTTAAATACTCAGGATGCGAAACTGGAAGTTTAACGCGTTCAGGCAATGATGCGTTGATATCATTTAATAATTCATTTGAAATTACATCGTTTGTTGCCCATAAATAGGCAGGATATCCACTATTATTCCATGAACCCAATACATAATAACTTCCAACTTTTTTTGGGTCTGGTAAAACCACTGCTCCACTAGTTTTTGATACATTTACTTTTTTTGCTACCGATTGAGAAGTCGTACCTCCAATGGTGATATTCAGTTCGTTCGACGCAATTTTGAATTGTTGGTAAGCAGGTAATCCAATATGATTTACAATCACATTTAAACTATCAACAGTTGTAGCTGGAGCAATTTCGCAATTTAATTTACCTTCGCTATTTGTCATTCCTTTGTAGATTAAAAAATCAGTACTGTTGGCAATCAAAATACCATCGCTGTTTAAAGGATTTTTTGAATATAACTCCACAAAAACGCCCCCTAAAGGTTGATTGGCTAAATTAAGTGTGGTCACATTTACTTTTACTTGTTTTGTAGTTTTAAAATCGAAATTTGCAAAGTTTAATTTGCTATTAATGTCATTAAATTTGTCATCCATACACGAAGTAAGAATCAAACTAAGTATTGACATGAATACTAAGGCCGTTTTTGAACTCATTGTTTTCATTTTATTTGTTGTTTAAATTTATTATTGTTTTTAAATTGAAATCAGACATTTTATAAATAATCAATGCCTGTGCCAAAACCATAATAAACTGATAATTAAATATATATGAAAATTTATTTATAATAAAATATCTTTGATATAAAAGAAAACTATTCGAAAACGAAGAGCTAGCTTAGTTTAATGTCAAATTTTTGCAACCGTCTGTAAAGCGCATTCCATTCAATATTCAATAGTCGTGCTGCTTCCGATTTATTATTATTCGAAACTTCGAGCGCTTTTAGAATTGTTTTCCGTTCAATTTCTTCTAAATTATAGGTGTCAAAGCAAAATTCCTTTTTATCAACTGATCCAAAAGTGTTCATCAGTGAAAAACTTTCGACCCGCATAGTATCGTCGAAACATAGAATTACGGCACGTTCAATAATATTACGTAACTCGCGAATATTACCTGGAAAATTATAATTTGCTAATAACTCAAGTACCTGAGGTTGTATACGATTGATATTTTTACCCATTTTTTTCGAAAACATATCCACAAAATATTTCACCAGTTCAGGAATATCACTTTTTCGCTCGCGTAAGGGTGGTAAATATATAATAAACGTACCAACTCGGTGAAATAAATCCAATCGGAATTCTTTACCTGCCGAAATCACTTCGATAGGTTTATTGGTTGCTGCCATTATGCGAATATCAAAGTGATTCGAATTTTGAGTTCCTACTTTGTTGTAAGTTCTATCCTCGAGCACTCGTAGTAATTTAACTTGCAGGTTTGGAGTCATTTCTCCAATTTCGTCCAAAAAAAGTGTGCCTTTGTTGGCCGTTTCGAACCAACCTGCTTTATCTGAAATGGCTCCTGTAAAACTACCTTTTTTATGTCCAAAAAACTCGCTTTCAAATAAGTTTTCGGGAATAGCCGACATGTTTACTGCTCCAAAAAATTCGTCTTTGCGTTTACTTAAATTATGAATGCCACGCGCAACTAACTCCTTACCAGTTCCACTTTCGCCTAATATAAGTACCGATGTGTCAGGCGTTTGTGCTACCATGCGCATTTGGTTTTTGGTGTCGGCAATAATTTTTGAACTACCAATCATTTCTACACCAAATTCGCTATCGACTAACTTTTTGAGTTGTGTGTTTTTATTCAATTCCGAATGATAACTCTTTTTCAATTCGGAATATTTGCGTGTTTTTTCGATGGACATCCAAATGTCGGCTGGTGTAAATGGTTTTTTGAAATAGTCCACCGCTCCACGACGCAAGGCTTCAATTACGGTATTCATATCGCCTGAATCACTTATCATTATGACTTCAACCTGAGGGTGTTCCGCTTTAATTCGAGCAAGCACTTCGAGTCCATCCATTTCGGGCAATCGGTAATCGCAAATCACATAATCAATTCGGTTTGCTTTTAATGCTTGAAAACCAGCCGATGGGGTTTCAACAGTAAAAACATTAAAACGCTCTTTGAGAATGGACGATGATAAACGGCGATAAATAGGATCGTCGTCAATTATCAATATGTTTAGCATTATTTCTTCCATGATTAACAATTTTTATCGATAGGTAATTCAATTACAAATGTGGATCCTTTGCCAATTACACTTTCCACTTTAATAGCTCCATTATTTTTTTCAACAAACTCTTTTACAATCATTAAGCCCAAACCTGTACCTTGCTCATTATTTGTACCAGTACTAGTAAAATGTTCGTTTTGTTCAAATATTTTCTTAATCGTTTCCTCTGCCATTCCTACGCCCGAATCGATTATTTCGATTCTGAGCTTACAATCTGTACGCTTGGTTCGAACCCATATACTTCCGTTGCTGTTTGTGAATTTAATAGCATTTGAAATTAAATTTCGAATTACGGTATGAATCGAAACTTCGTCGCACCAAGCAATGGCATTTTCATCTGAATCAAAATGGATACTTATATTTTTGTTTTCGGCATTTGCATTTAATAGCTGTATGCAACTCGAAACTATAACGTATACATTGGATTCGGTAGGGTGCATTTCAAACTTATCGCTTTTTACTCTTGACCATTGTAATAAGCTGGTTAATAGCGTACTAGTTTCTTTGGTGCGTTCTTTTAAATGATGTATTATTTCTTTAAAATCTTCGCTTGTAGGGTCAAAATAGCCCTGTTCAATTGCATCAACTGTTTGTAATATGCCCGAAAGTGGCGAACGAATATCATGAGCAATAATGGAATACAATTTATCACGTTGCTTATTCATTTTTAGCACTTCATTACGCGATTCAAACAAATCCAAATGCGTTTTTACGCGCACATATAACTCTTCGCTCTTAAATGGTTTTGTTATATAATCAACTCCTCCTTTTTCGAAACCTTTAACTAAATCTTCGGTTAAAGTATTGGCTGTAAGGAATATAATTGGTATTTCAATCCACTTGTCGTTTTTCTTAATTTCCTCGCAAACTTCGTAACCATCCATGTCGGGCATGCTAATATCCAATAGTATTAACGAAGGAATTTCTCTTTCAATTTGCTCTATTCCTTCTTGTCCACTTTCGGATGTTCGAGTTTGATATCCAAAGCCTTCAAGAATCTTCGACGTAAGTAAAAGATTCATTGGATTATCATCGATGATTAAAATTATTTTATCATTATTATCAGTCATAGTGCTTATTATTAATTGTTTAGAGTTTTTAAATTTAAATATTGATATATTTACCAATTGTGTCTTTAAGTTTGGCCGAGTCTATTGGTTTGGTCAAAAATTCATCCATGCCGGAGTTTAAACATTTTTCCCGTTCTTCTTTGAGTGCCCCTGCTGTTAAACCAATGATAATTGTGTGTTTACCAGTACATTTTTCATGTTTTCGAATGGCTCTAGTGGCTTCATTACCGTCCATTTCGGGCATTTGTACATCCATAAATACAATATCGTATTGGTTTAAAATTACATAATCCAATGCAATTTTACCATTAACAGCTTCGGTTATCTCTACTTCAGGAACAATATTTCCAATCATTGCTTTTGCCAACATCATATTAAAAACATCATCATCGGCTACTAATATTTTTGATTTTTTCTCCATTTTAGGTGTTTCTTTTATAGGTTCTGTTATTTTATTTTTTTGATTTCTCTCTACGTTTATAGCTGATAAATAATTAAATACTTCATCGTATCGTAATGGTTTTTCAATCAAGAATTTTATTCCCATTTGTTCGCATTCGTTGTGAAATGTGAAATCGTCGGTAGCAGCATGCAACAATAAGAAATTTTGAGAATTAACCGTAATGTTTAATTTTTTGCAAATTAATTTTATAGATTCAATTCCATTTGAATTATGAGTAAAATTATCAACAATAATAAGATCGAAAGCATTTGTCATTTGTAGTATAAAAACAGCTTCCGATGCACTTTCGCAAATTATGGTTTCTATTCCCCAGTTAGTCAGCATTTTTTGTATACCTATGCGACTATTCATATTGTCGTCGATAACTAAAACACGTTTTAAATTTTCAATTTTCTCGTTATATACTGCACTATTTAATTCGTAAAGTGCATCAATTTTAAATGAAAATACAGATCCTTTATTTGGTTCGCTTTCAAATTCAATATTGCTTCCCATTTTATTGGCAAGTTTATCCGAAATGCTCAATCCAAGTCCCGTGCCACCATATTTGCGTGTAGTTGATGTATCGGCTTGCGAAAAAACTTTGAATAACTTCAGTTTTTGATTATCCGAAATTCCTATTCCAGTATCGCGAACGCTGAATGTATAGCTACCTTTTTCATCATTAATTTTGCAGAAACTAATTTTTAATTCTACTTCACCTTCGGATGTAAATTTCACAGCGTTACTTAATAAGTTAATCAGAATTTGCGACACTCTGATAGGGTCAATGTATGCAAAGCGTGGAAGAAAATCTGCAATATTTAGTAACAGTTCCAAATTCTTTTTCTCAGCGCTGTGTTTTACTATATCAATACAATGTTCAAACAACTGCACCATATCAGTTTTCACTATTTCCAGTTCCAACCTGCCAGCTTCAATTTTCGAAAAATCGAGTATGTCATTGATAATATTTAGTAAACTTTTTGCACTCGAATTGATGGCTGATGCATATTGCGATTGAACTTCGGTAATATTAGTTTGTTGCAATAATTCCGAAAATCCAATAACTCCATTGAGTGGCGTACGTAGTTCATGACTCATATTAGCCAGAAATTCTGATTTTGCTCGATTTGCTTTTTGTGCGTTTTCTATTTCTGTTTTTAAGTTTTGTTCTAGTTCAAACCGTTGTATTAAACTGGCATATATTTGTCCAAAAACTTCGAGTAAAGCATTTTCTTTTTCACCGTAAATGTGTTTATTATTTATGGAATCGAAACTTATAAAACCAGCGCATTCGTTTCCAATAAAAAAAGGAACTGTAATTAAGCTTTTTACACCTCTAAATTTTAAAATTTCTGAACTTTCGCCAAAGTAAATTTCAATATCGGGAATGTAAAAATTCTTGTTCAATTTATGATTGTTTACCCACGATTTTATATTATCGAGGTTAATTTCTGATAATTCTTCCTTTACAGATTTAAAACCTGTCGAATACCATTCGTATTGACAAAAACACTTTGATTGTGACCAATCGTATTTGAAAATTATAGCTCTATCTGCTTCAATAAATTCACTTATTTCGTATAATGATTTTAATACGTTTTGTTCAAATTCGGAACTGCTAATATTTATGTTGCGCAACGACAGTTTAACTAATAAATCCTGTAACCTTGATAGCCTTTTTAGTTCATCCTGTGCTTTTTTGCTGTCCGTAATATCTTCTTTTACTGCTATATAATTGGATATTTTGCCAACTTCGTTAAATACCGGCGATATTACAGCCGATTCCCAAAATAGCTCACCATTCTTTTTACGATTACAAAGTTCGCCATGCCATTCGCGCCCCAATGTAATTGTATCCCACAAATTTTTGAATGTTTCGGGCGGTGTAAACTCCGATTTTAATACTTTAGGATTTAAACCAATGGCTTCTTCAGAGCTATAACCGGTTAACTTTGTAAATTGAGGGTTTACATACTCAATATTTCCATTGGTATCGGTAATTACAATAGTAGCTGTGCTTTGCTCAATAGCTTTTAGCAATTTTCGATTTTGATTCTCGAGTTTTTTAAGCTTTGTAATATCTCTATTAAAACCTATTGTACCTATAACTTGGTTTGATGAATTGTAAAAAGGAGCTTTAAATGTTTCTGTTACAATATTTTTAGTTGGAGTTACAATATTTTCTTCAATTATAAATGCTTGTTTAGTATAAATAAGGCGTTCATCATGACTGCGATAAACACTTGCTTCTTCATCGTTAAAAAAGTCATAATCTGTTTTGCCAACTAGTTCTTCGATAGTTGAATCAAAAAATGAGGCAAACATAGAATTAACTGCAATAAATCTACCTTGAAGGTCTTTTACCCATACCAAACCCTGATGATTCTCAATTATTGACTGTAAGTTCAAATCAATTTTTTTGTTCGAATCATTTTGAGTTGAATAATCTTCTATGGTTGTATTTGGTTTCATTTTTAACTGTTTTCAAATTGAATTTACAATAAATTTATGTGCAAATACTAAGTTGCTTCTTTCACTGTAAATAATGTAAATGCCTTTGGTTAAATGATCTTTTACATTAAAGGTTACAAAACGAGGTTCATTTAATGTCATTTCATAAAGCTTTCTGCCCGACATGTCTACTATAGATATTCTTTTTAAATTATCATTTTTAGCGTTTTCGATACTGAAAACTCCATTTTTCGAATCTTCGTATAATTCTATATCTGATTTCTTTATACTGAACACACTGTTTTTTGTTGGATACTCAAAAGCACCTATGCTTGGAATCAAGTTTCGTGATTTATTAAAAATATCAAAATCGAAATTGTAAAAATTACAATCAACTCCTCTATTAGCAATTGGCAAAGTTGATAAACATTCATAAATCGAATTTATACTGTCAGCATTCATATCGCCATTTATATAATCTGTGTAAAAATTTGTATATAAACTTACATCAGTGCCTTGTTTAATATTTATAAAGCGATTATTTTCAGGTTCATACACATAAACTGACCCTGGCTTTACAATTAAATTATTGGCTATAATGTTTTTTGAACTTTGCATACTTATAAACCTAATTCCATCCGATTTTGGCGAAATAATAGTGTTGTTTAAAATGTAATGACTTGTATTAGGAAGCGTTAATCTGTCGTCTACAAATATTCCATGTATACGTAATGCATTATCTTCCGGAAAAAAATCCTTACCTGCATCAACAATCAAATTATTGAAAATATAACTATCGGCGAGTCCAAGCATCATAATACCAGTTCCTGTACCTTTTAATATAGAATTGTTGTAACATTTGATTTTGGCTCCTGCACCTATTTGTATTCCCGAATGTTGAGTTTCTTCTTTTTGAGTTCCATAATTATAAATCCGATTGTTGTAAACCTCTGTTCCTTCTACCGCAGAACATACCTGAATGCCATCGTAACCAATATTTTCGAGTAAATTATGATATACTTTCAATCCTTTTATTTCGTGTGGAAATACTTTTTTGGCTTCCCCATCGCATGTAATGGTATATCCTGTATAAAACGAATGTCCTAAATACATTCCTTCGCCATAGGTATCGTGTATATAATTATCTCGAATTATAGTATTGCGTTGTTCAAAATTTCCTCTATTAGCTGTTAAGTCGCACGTAGGTTGCGAAAATGCAAAAATTCCGGCAAAGCCAGTATTTGCAATTTCAATGTGATCTACTTCGTAATTTGTACTCAATTCACCTATTCCTAGGCCATTAGCTCCTTTACCAGTTTTTAAAATACGTATGCCATAGCTATTACCATTTTTATAATTTCCAGTAAGTCTGAAAAACCTACTATTTGATATTACAAATCCATAATGGAAATCTGTATTTTCTATTATCACATCACCACCAGAATTAGTTATAATTACATAATGTAATGAGTCGCCAGTTAAATTATTAATTCTTAGTGACTTGCGTTTCCCTGATTCGAGAAGTAAAGTATCGCCTGGCTCAATTCCCATAGTTGAAGCATCTACGTTTAGTTGAGCAATTCCAATAAAATGCGACTTATTTGCAGCATTAACAGGTAGTACTAACGTAGACCACCAAATACAGATAATAAAAAATGTATTCAATTGTCTTAATGTGAATTGTATATGCATTTTGACGTTCATCTTACCTTATTTTGGTTCTAGAGTTAGTTTATCAACTTATTTATTAAACTTAATTCAATCGATAGTACATTGCTTAAATCCTGTAGTTTTATATTATTATCAGCATTTTTTTCGATTAAATTTGCAATTTCACCTAAATAATTAAACTCTAAATTTTGTGCGCTTCCCTTTAGTTTATGTGCACAACGTTTTATTAACTCTACATTATTTTCATTAATTGCATTTTGTATTTCAGAAACATACTTAGGGTATTCAAGTTTACTCATTTCCAAAATTGTTTGCATCGTCTCTTTATTTCCAATTTTTGATAGCAATTTTACTTTGTCAAAATGTATTACCAACTCTGTGTCACCCTTTTCACCTATAGTTGTATTGTTGTGTAATAAGTATTTGTAAATAACTCTACTGAGTTCATTGGCTTCGATTGGTTTTGCTAAAAAGTCATTCATCCCAGCTACATAACAAGCTTCGCGTTCTTCTTTTGATACGCCAGCAGTTAGTGCAATAATAGGAACCAATATTCCATTTTCCATTTTCCGAATTGCCTTTGTTGCTTCAATTCCATCGAGTTCGGGCATTTGTACATCCATCAATACCAAATCAGGTATTGCTAATTTAATACTATCAATTGACTCATATCCATTTTTAGCTTCGCTTAAAATCACATTTGGTAATATGTTTTTAATCATATTTGATATTACCAACATATTCATAGGAGTATCTTCTGTAATCAATACTTTAAATGGATATTTTGTGTAACGATTATAATCTGGCTCTACATCATTAATTGTACTTGGAGTGACTTTTTCAATTTCTATAGTTGAATCGATGTGCTGTAGGTTGCACAAATACTGATATAATTCATCTTGTTTAATCGGTTTAGTAAGCATGAATTTTACATTGTATTTTTTTGCCAAATCGTATAGCGCAATGTCGTCGGACGAACTATGGAGCATCATAATTGGCTGATTATTATTTGTATCTGCCAGTTTTTCTCTTATAAGCTTTATCGTATCCATACCATTCATGTCGGGCATGTGGTAATCTATAATTAACAAATCAAATTTTTCTCCTTTATCCAGTTTATCCAAAGCTTCTTGTCCGCTTTCGGCACCTGTAAACTCAATTCCCCAATATCTGAATGTTTCTTCTAAAATAATCCTATTATTAAGGTTGTCGTCAACAACCAATACAGATTTTACTATATCAAATGAGTTTTGAACTTTTTCTTCACCATATTCATATCCTGTTTCAAACGAAAAAGTAAATGTGGTTCCAACACCCAAAATACTTTCAAATTCAATTTTGCTACCCATTTTTTCAGCTAATGAGTTCGATATAATTAAACCTAAACCTGTTCCACCATATCTCCTTGTAGTAGATGTGTCGGCTTGCGAAAATGCTTTAAATAACTTTTTCTTATCTGCTTCCTTTATTCCTATACCTGTATCACGTACACTAATACAAATTCTTCCCGTTTTTTTTGTTTTTTCATCAAAACTAACTTTTAATTCGACTTCGCCGGCATGTGTAAATTTTACAGCATTGCTTAAAAGGTTTATAAGTATTTGCTTCGTCCTTATGGGGTCGATATAAATATACCTTGGCAAGTTTGGCTGAACATTTAGTAATAATTCCAATCCCTTTTTGGCAGCCATAATTTTAATTATATCGGCAGCATTTTCAATTAAGTTAATAACATCGGTTTTTACTTGTTCGAGCTCCATTTTACCCGATTCAATTTTTGAAAAATCGAGTATGTCATTGATAACTCCAAGTAGCGAATTGGCCGAAATTATAGCGTTTTCGAGATAATCTTTTTGGTTTTTGTTTAATGGTGTGTTGCGGAGTAACTCAGTAAATCCGATAACACCATTGAGTGGTGTTCGAATTTCGTGACTCATATTTGATAAAAAATGCGATTTTGCTATTGAAGCAGCTTCAGCTTGTTCTTTCGATTCGATAAGTTCTTTTTCGGTTTCGATAAGCTGATCAATTGAATTACTCAATTTCCGATTTTTTTTGATTATAAAAAAAATTGAAATAAAAAACAGAAACACAGCTATTAGCATAATAGCTCCTTGTATTGCTGCAGATTTAGCAGAATTAAACCATTCGTTAGCCGCATAATCAATGCCCATAACTGCAATTATTTTCCCAGTTGTAGGGTCTTTTATAGGAGTTAAAACACTTATCCATGTTCCCCACTTATCAGTGGTAGGCTTAGTTAGTATG